>JAUWIS010000075.1 GCA_030605245.1 Methanobacteriota archaeon
CGGCTTGAACGGTACTTCACACTCTTTTCCGCAATCGGCACAAGTTGCCTTGTGCATTTCTCTTGTTCCATACATTTATATCTTCTCCTATTTTTACCCACATTTTGGGTAATACGTAACTATCATAGGAGTATTTATACCTGTGCATTGTAAAAATGACAAAATAGGGTAATGAGCAAAAGTCCAGCATCCATGCATCCTGGTTCATGATTCATGTAACCAGTTTATCAAACTCTTCCTCAGAAATAATTGTTACTCCTAGTTTTTTTGCCTTCTCATACTTTGAACCCGGCTCTTTTCCTGCAACAACAAAATCAACATTTCTGCTGACAGATGATGTGAAACTTCCCCCCAGTTTCTCAACAATTGATTCTGCCTCAGCCCTTGAGTATTTTTTAGCATCCCTGTGAAAACAAATCTTTTACCTAAAAGGACATTCAGTTTTTTGATTTTGCTTTCCATGTTCAAACCATTTTTTCCTAATTTCTCTATTATTTCCCTGTTTTTTTCATCCCTGAAGAACAAAACTATTGATTCAGCAACAACACCACCTATTCCCTCTATTTTTTCTATTTCCTCATTTTTTGCATGCATAAGTTCATCTACTGAGGAAAAATTTTCTGATAAAAGTTTTGCCATATGACGACCGACATGGCGTATGCCTAAACCAAACAAGAGTCTTGAAAACTCGTTTTTCTTGCTTTCCTGTATTTCATCCAGTAAGTTTTGAGCTGATTTTTCACCCAGTCTTTCCAGATTTGCTATTGTGTCAATTTTTAGGTTGTAAAGATCTGAAACATCCTTAACAATCTGTTGATTCACGAGTTGGTCAATAACAGCAGGACCAAGGCCGTCTATGTTCATGGCATGGCGTGATGCAAAATGGTGAAGAAGGTTTTTAATCTGAGCAGGGCAGGATAAACCAACACATCTTGATGCCGCCTCACCCTCAGGTCTGACAACATCAGAGTTACATACAGGACATTTTTTCAGCATAATGAATATTTTTTCTTTCCCTGTCCTTTTTTCTTTCACCGGTTTTATAACCTCAGGTATTACCTCACCTGCCTTTTCAATAAAAACAGTATCCCCTATCCTGATGTCTTTTCTTTTTATTTCATCCTCATTATGCAGCGTAGCCCTGGAGATCGTTGAGCCTGAAAGTCTCACAGGCACAAGAACGGCAACGGGTGTCAACGCACCTGTTCTTCCAACCTGAACCCTGATGTCAATTATTTTTGTTGTAACCCTTTTAGGCGGGAACTTGTAGGCAACAGCCCATCTGGGATTCTTTATTGTGCTTCCGAGCCTTTTTTGTTGTTCAAGAGAGTTTGCTTTTATGACCATTCCATCTGTTTCATAATCAAGCTCTTCTTTTTTGTTTTCCCATGAATTACAATACATGATTACATCTTCAATGTTTGAGAAAATTTTTATGTGCTGGTTAACCCTTAAAGCCACCTTTTTCATTGCATTCAGGCATTGTGTATGTGTTTTGTATTCTCCTGATTTTGTGTAACTAAGTGTGTAAAGGAAAATATCAAGATTTCTTTTTGAAACAACTTTTGCGTCAAGCTGCCGCAACGAGCCTGCTGCAGCATTCCTGGGATTTGCGAAAAGAGATTCTTTTTTCTTTGCCCTTTCCTTATTCAAAACGTCAAAACCCTTTTTTGTCATGTAAACCTCACCCCTCACTTCACAATTTGCCAAGGGCATTGTTTTAGGAGATAGGTCAAGTTTTAAAGGAACAGATTTTATTGTTCTAATATTTGATGTAATATCATCACCTGTGCTTCCATCACCCCTTGTCGCTCCACGCACAAGCACACCGTTCTCATAAACAAGTGCCACACCAAGACCATCAATTTTTAACTCAACAACATAATCAGGATTTCCACCGCCAAGAAACTTTTTTACCCTTTTATCAAAATCTAATAACTCCTTGGATGAGTATGTGTTGTCAAGTGAAAGCATGGGAATTTTGTGTTTAACAGAGCTGAATCCTTCAACGGGCTGACCACTTACTCTCTGGGTTGGTGAATCAGGCGTAACATACTCAGGATGCTCTGACTCAAGTTTTTTTAATTCCTCCATCAGTTTATCATACTCGTAATCGGAAATCACAGGATTATTCTCAGCATAGTATTTCCGGTCATGGTATCTGATTTCTTCCCGTAAGTTCAGAATCCTTTTTCTCACATCCATAAATAGATAAAAAGGATGTGGATATATAATTGTTATCATCAAAACATTTAAACATCAAAAAAAGAATTAACATTTATGCTTGAGGAAGAAATAGGTAAAATTTTAAAGGAAAAAAAACTAAAGATTGCAACAGCAGAGTCATGCACAGGCGGAGGGCTTGCAAACAGAATAACAGATGTTTCTGGGAGCTCTGATTATTTTGAGCGCGGGTTTGTTACATATTCTATCTCAGCGAAACAGGAAAACCTTGGTGTTGACCCTAAAATCATTAAAGAGTTTGGTGTTGTATCAAATGAAACAGCAGTTGCAATGGCTGACGGTGTGAAAAATGTCAGCAGGGTTGACATAGGTATTGGCATAACAGGTATAGCAGGACCAGCAGGTGGTTCAAAGGAGAAACCCGTTGGAACAGTATGCATTGCTTTATCAGAAAAAAGAACAATTGTGAAAAGATTCCATTTCAAAGGAAGCAGAACTGAGATAAAAAATAAAGCGGTTGATGAGGCATTAAAAATGCTTAAAGAATATTTGGTGAATTTATGAAGAATTCTGATATCGCAAAATTTTTTTATGAAATTGCATCTATACTTGAGGCGAAAGAGATTCAGTTTAAACCAATGGCATACAGGAAGGCAGCTATGGCAATAGAAACATGGAATGCAGAGGTTGAAAAAATATACAAAGAAAAAGGTCTCAAAGGTTTAAAGGAACTCCCTGGTGTCGGTGATGCCATAGCAAAGAAAACATCTGAGATACTTGAAACAGGTAAACTGAAATATCTTGATGATTTAAGGAAGGATTCACCCAGGGAATTGCTTGATATTGTTTCAATGTATGATATAAGAGCCAAAACCGCATACAAAATCTATAAAGAGCTTGGTGTTAACACAGTTAAAGACTTAAAAAATGCTGCTGAGTCACACAAGATAAAAGGGATTAAAGGATTGGGTGAGAAAACAGAGGAAAAAATACTGGAAGGAATAAAAAAAATGAAGGAAGTGAAAGGCAGGATGCTTCTTGGTGTAGCATATCCGGTTGCTGTTGATGTTGTTGAGTCATTAAAGAAATCCGGAGATATAGAAAAAATTAGTATAGCAGGAAGCCTGAGAAGGAAAAAGGAAACAATTGGCGACATTGACATACTTGTTGTTTCCTCCAAGCCGGAAAAAATCATGAACAGTTTTGTCAGTCTTGAAAATGTTAAAAAGATACTTGTTAAAGGTAAAACAAAAACATCTGTAATAATAAATGATATTCATGCAGATTTAAGGGTTGTGAGCAAAGAAAGTTTTGGCTCAGCATTACAATATTTCACTGGAAGCAAGGACCATAACATAAAAATCAGAAGAATAGCATCGGGTAAAGGAATGAAAATATCTGAGTACGGTGTTTTTGACAGGAAAACAAATAAAAGAATTGCCGGAAAAACAGAAGAGGAAGTATACAAAATTTTATCCATGCAGTATATTGAGCCTGAGTTAAGAGAAGACAAAGGTGAAATAGAGGCAGCAATGAAAAACAAGCTTCCGAAACTCATCCATGAAAAAGACATAAAAGGGGATTTTTATGTTCATACTAAAGGGAGTGACGGGGCAAATACTATTGAGGAGATGGCTAAAGCAGGAATAAAAAAAGGCTATTCATTTATAGCAGTAACAGACCATTCAAAGTCCTTGAAGGTTGCAGGTGGTCTGTCTGAAAAAGATGTTTTAGAACAGATAAAAAAGATAAAAAATCTAAATAAAAAATATCCAAAATTCAAAATCTTCACTGGAACAGAGGTTGACATTAAAGAAAATGGTGAACTGGATTTTGATGACTCAACCCTAAAAAAACTTGATGTTGTTATTGTCGGTGTACATTCAAAACTTAAAATGGACAAGAAAACGATGACTGAAAGAATCATCACTGCTATGGAAAACAAAAATGTTGACATAATAGCCCATCCAACAGGAAGGATTATTGGTAAAAGAGAAGCGTATAAGTTGAACATGGAGAAAATTCTTGAAGCGGCATCCAAAAACAAAACCTGCCTTGAAATAAACGCATTACCTGATAGACTTGATTTAAACGATATAAACGTAAAGATGGCTAAGGAAAAAAATGTTAAACTCTGCATTAACACGGATGCGCATAACATTAGCCATTTTGATATGATGAGATACGGTGTTTTCAATGCGCGCAGGGGATGGCTGACAAAAAATGATGTGCTTAACACATATTCTGTTGATGAGATAGAAGATTTTTTTGCGAAATAATCCTGTTTTTTATTTCATACTCCCACATCATAGGCTCTTTTAGATAAACAGATATTTTTCCTTTAGACCATTTAATCCTCAACCTGTTTCCATTCACACCTATCTCCTGAATTTCATGGAAAAGCCAAAGGCTTTTCCTGAAATCTTACGGAAAAAAACCAAAAAGGTTTTTTTCCTAAGATATTAGGAATTTGCAAGCAAATTCCGTAATATATTAGGAAAACGCTTTCAGCGTTTTCCGTAATATATCAGAGAAAGGGAAATCAAAAAGTTTTATCGGAAGAAGAGATGATTTCCCATAGATTCTTTTATCTGTTAAATAAAGTCTGAGATATGTTAATCCATACTGCCATCGTGTTTTTATGCTCCCCCATGTTTTTGCATGGAGTATTATGTTTTCGTTTTGTATCTGTTGTTTCATAGCATTACCTTTTGTGTCTTGCTTATCATTCCTAATCAATTCAACTTTATCATTTTACATCAAATTTCTTTCAGAAATTTGATGATACTTTGGAATTTACTCGTTTCACTCGTAAATTCCTCATATTTTTGCTCACTCAGTCGCTTCGC
>JAUWIS010000134.1 GCA_030605245.1 Methanobacteriota archaeon
CGGATGAGGCTGTCTGATGAAATCACAAAGGAGGATGCTGACCGGGCAATAAGGATGGTGGATTATTCTATGAAAAAAGCATTTTTTGATTATGAAACAGGTAAACTTGATGTTGATGTTATTGCAACAGGTATGACACATTCCCAGAGAGAGAGGAGTATAACGATTGTTGACATTATCAAAGAAATCTCATCCAAAAGCCCGGATGGCGGGGCAGATCATGCTGAAATAATAGAGAGAGCAATAAATGAGAAAATAACTGAGGGTAAGGCCGAGTCAACTGTTGAAAAACTTAAAACAGAAGGAATGCTCTATCAAAGACCGAATGGTAAATACTATCTGGCGTGATTATGATATCTGTAAAAGTCTATTATGAAGGAAGCAACACCCTTGTTGCGGCCTGTGATTCTGAACTTCTTGGAAAAAAATTTAGTGACAATGAACTATGTTTGGAAATTGGAAGTTTTTATGATGGAAAAAAAGTAAATGAGTCAATGTTTCTTGAGCATCTTGCAAGTGCCACATCAGCAAACCTTGTTGGTAAGTCTACAGTCAATGCTGCGATAAAAGCAGGTTTTATTGATAAAGAAAGTGTTATCAGAATCCATGGGATTCCGTATGCGATGATGGTAAGGATAATATGAAATGCTGGAAGGTCATCAGATTACAGGGATAATATGAATCCAAATAATTATATCCTCTTTATACCACTTACTGGAATAGGAGTATAGCATGTTCTGTGTTGAATGCGGCAGAGAAGGGAAATTATACAATAATCTTTGTGAGTCCTGTTTCAGAAAAAAAACTGTTCTTGTAAATCTCCCTGAAATCATTAATGTTTCAAAATGCCTGCACTGCAATTCTTTATTCATAAAAAAATGGTTTAAATCAAAGGACATAATCAGGGATGCTATATCCTCTGCTATTAAATATCATGATGATGCAGAAGATTATCATGTTGAGATTAAACTATTGTCCCGGGATGAAGGAAATGCTGATGTATCTGTTAAGGTGAGCGCTGTCATCCTCGGGCTCAGTTTCAGGGGTGAATACAAGGTAAAAGTAAAAATAAAAAATGCTGTCTGCTCAAAATGTTCTAAAAAATTTGGTAAATATTATGAGGCAATAGTTCAGGTCAGAGCCGCTGATAGAGGATTGAATGATACAGAAATCAAAACAGTAATACATATTGCAGAGAAGATAGTTGAAGCATATGATACATTTGTATCAGATTATGAGAAAATGCATAATGGGCTTGATTTGTATATAGGAAGTATGAATGCTGGCAGGATGATTGCAAAGTCTATCGCGGACAAGTATTGCGCAAAACATTCAGAATCACCAAAACTTGTTGGAAGAAAGAAAGGGGAGGATGTTTACAGGGTAACATTTGCTGTCAGGCTCCCGAAATATAAAACAGGTGATTTTGTTTATATTAATGGAAAGGTTTTGATGATAAAAAAAATATTAAAATCAGGCATAATTGCCGTTGATTTAGAAAACCATGTTATAACTTCATTCAAAAGGGATGAAATAGAAAACGCAAAACCTGTGTCTAATGCTGTAAAAAATGCGGTTGTTGTTTCAGAATCCAAAGATGAAGTCCAGATACTTGATCCTGAAAACTACAAGACAATAACCCTGAAAAAACCGAAAGACTTCAAAGCAAAAGAAACAGTAAAAATAATAAAATATAGGGATAATGTTTTTTTAGTGCCATGAAACCAAATAAAATGTTAAACAAAACTAAATTATTTTTATCTTGTGTAACTTGCATATCTATAAACAGAATAGAAAAACCTTATTACTATATATCTTATTTCGTAAATCGGGAAGCGATATGATAATTGTAGATAATCTAACAAAAACATTTACAAGAAAAAACAAAAAAGGAAAAAAGAAAGAAAGGATTGTTGCAGTTGACCACATAAACCTGAAAATAAACAAGGGCGAAATCTTTGGTCTCATAGGGCCAAACGGTGCAGGTAAAACAACTACTATAAAGATGCTTTCAACACTTATTCTGCCCGATGAAGGCAGTATAAGTGTTAATGGTTATGATGTTATAAAGGATGCAGAAAAAGTAAGGAATAATATTGGTGTTCTTGCAGGAGAATTCACAAGAAGTTTGTATTGGCGTCTTTCCGGGAAACAGAATCTAAAATTTTTTGCTAATCTAAGAAACATGTGGAATGCTGATAAAAGAATAAAAGAACTCATACAGCTTTTTGGTTTGAAAAAACAGGAAAATGAACTAATCATGAAATATTCCACAGGCATGAAGCATAAACTTGCACTTGCTGTTGCATTACTTAATGATCCACCTATTTTGTTTTTGGATGAGCCTTTGACTGGTATTGATCCTGTGACAAGTTTTCAGTTAAAGAAACTGATAAGAAACAAATTTAGGGATAAAACCATTGTTTGGGCGTCACATAACCTTTATGAGATTGAGGAAATGTGTGATAGGATAGCATTGATAAATAACGGAAAAATTGTTTTGGAAGGCTCACCAGAGGAACTAAAGAAAAAACTTTGGGATTATGAAAAAATTGTTGTTATCTCAAACAACACAAATGCTTTTATCAATATTGATGGTGTAGAGATAAAAGGTAATGTTGTGGAAATAAAAACAAAAGATGTCACCAGTACCTTGTTAGAGGTGTCAGATATTGTTCAAAAGAAAAATATCAAAGTAGAGGAAATAAAAACCTTAAGGCCAACGCTTGAGGAAATATTCATGGCGGGTGTAAAAAAATGATGATGGACGAGATAAGAAAAATAGGTGTGTTCATAAAAAGGGATTTCAGAATACTGTTCACGTATAGGCTGGCGTTTTCCACAGCGTTTCTCGGCATAATATTCAACCTATTCTATCTAGTATTGTTTGGTTCAATGTTTGGTTCAAGAGAATTATCTGCTCTTACTCCTTACGGTGGTGATTTCATTTCCTATATCCTTGTTGGCTCTATCGGCTGGGGTTTCATGTGGAGTATAATGGGTATGACATCATCCTCGTTGCGTTCTGAGATGATGATGGGAACCATGGAATCAATACTTCTTACCTCAACAAAGATTTCCACAATAATGATTGCCTACACTATTTTTGGCGCTGTGTTCGGTCTGCTTTCTATAGGTGTTCTTATTGGTGTAGGTTTCCTATGCTTTGGTGTTTCATTTGGAACCGCTACGATTTATACTTTTATTATTATGTTTCTTTCGGCGTTGTTGATGATGGGTTTCGGAATGATTTTTGGAGGATTGACTATCTGGGTGAAAAATATTGGTCAGGTCGCACCATAAATCAAGAA
>JAUWIS010000111.1 GCA_030605245.1 Methanobacteriota archaeon
GTTTTCAATACCATCTTACCACCTTTTAGTTATTTAACATTTAATAGTATTATTTAGTTAGCATATAAATCTTTTGGCGGTTTAAGTAAAGCAAAAAGCACGGATCTAAGTTCCCCCACAGACCCAACAACATAATCAGGGTCCACATCCTCAAGTTCTTTCCTGTTTCTGTATCCCCAGAGCACGGCTATTGTTTTTGCGCCCGCGTTTTTACCAGCAATAATGTCATCCTCGGAATCACCTACCATGATACAGTTTTCAGTTTTTTCTTTTAACGTTTTGCATGCATGGATAACAGGCGCGGGTGATGGTTTCATTTCGGCATCGCCTTCACCAACAACTACATCAAATAAATGAGATATTTTTAAATCCTTTAAAAAACTTCTGGTTACATCACCAAGTTTTGATGTAATTATACCGGTCTTAATTTTTCTTTTTCTTAATTCTATTAGAAGTTCTTTAACGCCATCATAGATTTTTGTTTCCTCAAGATAGTTTTTCACATATATCTCTCGGTATTTCATCCTCAGTTGTTTTGCAAGATTCTCAGAGCCGACCTTTCTTTCTATAATCCTTTTTAATGGCTTACCAATCAGGGGCCTGAGTTGCTCCATGGAATATGATGCATTATATTTCTCCAGTAAAATGTTTAGGCATTTTAGGATTGTTGCAGACTGTTCTATTATTGTGCCATCCAAATCAAACAGTATTATCATCAGATTTCTTTTAGTTTTTTCCACATTTTCACAACAGACTCAACAGCATTTTTTGCCCTTTCAATCCTTTCCTCTGCCTGAAGGCGCGACATACCAGGACCTGTTATTCCGAGCCTCACTGGTTTGCTGTATTCCAGAGCAAGGTCAGTGATTTTCCTGGCAGCATGCTGGATTACGATTTCATCATGCTCTGTTTCACCCTCAATTACAGTGCCGAGTGTTACAACACCATCTATGTCCTTTTTCTCCAGAAGTTTTTTAATAGCCAGAGGCATGTCAAAAACGCCTGGCACATTCACTATTTTTTTTACATCCACGCCTAAAAACTTTGCGTGTTCTTTTGCTCGCTCCAGCATCATTTTTGTTATATCAAAGTTGAACTCTGATACAACAATCCCTATTTTCATGTTTTCATCCATATTTCATTCCTCCTTTTGTTCAGTAGTCAGTTTTCCCCTAGCCCCTAGCTTCTGCAAATTGTTTACAATTTGCAGGAGTGAGGAATTGCAGTAGCATCGACAATTTTCCAAAGGAAAATTGTTGAGAGCAGGAAACTTTGTTTCCTGTGAAATTCCGAAGCTTCTTGCTCCTAACTACTCTCATTTTCATTCCTCCTTCAACTGTCCTGCATCCTCAAAACCCTGCCTGAGTCCTTTCCCAGCATTTTTTTTCAGGATTTCCGGTCTGAAAAGCATGTTGTAACAGTTAACAGCATGCTCCCTTGCCCTTTTATCAGCAAGCCATATTAGTTTTTTATCGTTTTTTGCCTCGTCCTCATGAACAAAGACTTCAATAATGTGTTTGTTTGTCATCAACTGAACCTGAATCAAACCAAGCGAGGCCTCATGCGCGCATGTTTTATCCACATTCTCTTTCCCGGGCATCCCAAAAGCCATAACGATATCGCAGTTTTCAAACTCAAATAACTGTTTTGCGGCAACAGGTAAATCCTTTACCCCCGGAACCGTTTTTTTAACAATTTTGAATCCTGTACCTGTATTTTCTAACTCATCAATAGCGCTTTTTCCCATGTCATACCCGGCAAATGTTGTGTCAACTATGCCTATCTTCTTCATTTGCCCCCCATTTTTTTCTGAAAAGAGTACCAGTCAATAATTTTTCTTATGATTTTCCTTGTGCCTGATAAATCAAAGGCAATCTCAGGCATTCTCACAACCTTAACATTTAGTCCTCTTTCTTTCAAATCATGACTGATTTTTTTCTCATCATCCTTTTGATCATAACCAAGTGCAATAATGTCTGGTTTGAGCTCATCAACAATCCTGTACCTGTCATTTTCATATCCAAGCACTGCCTTGTCAACAGGTTTTAGTGCATTAATCATTTCAAGCCTCATGTTTTCATTGGTTATGGGTTCATGCTTTTGTTTCCTTACAGTAGAATCCCTGGCAACAACAACCACAAGTTCATCACCAAGTTTTTTTGCTTCCTGAAGGTAATATACATGCCCTGAATGCAGTATGTCAAAAACACCTGAAGCCATCACCCTGACCATGATCCCCACTCCTTCATGATTTCTTTTCCCTCAAGAAAAATTAAATTATTTTTTTCAGCATATTTTTTTGCTTCATCCTTGGTTAAAGCATATCCATTGTCACCCATCATCTCACAGATTGTAGCAGATGGCGTTAATCCTGCCATAAGCATGAGTGCAGTACTAAGTTCTGTATGTCCTTTTCTTGTTTCAAGTAAATTTTTTGATGCCCTAAGCAGATGTACATGTCCTGGGGTTCTGAAGTTTTTTCCAAACTCATGAAGGATTTCCTCATCATCCATATTTGATTTTTTTATCAGTTTTGCAAACTCAGAGATTGTTAAAGCCCTGTCAATGTCTGTTATGCCTGTGAATGTTTCCCTGCGGTTAATTGTTAATGAGAACGAGGAACTGGAATCATACGGAATGTCATCCGCTTTCAAAAATTTCAAAGCCTTATAAGAATTGCTGATGTTATCAAACATTTCAGTCAAAAGAGGGAGACCAAGTTTTTTTGCAACAGGATAATAAACAGTAGTACAAATTAGTCCGCCGCCGTTTTTTCTCATAGTTCTTATTGATTTTGGTGTAACAAACTCCGATGGAATGACAAAATCTGTTTCTTCCTCTCGTCCATCTGCATCATATACAAGAACAAATTTACCTTTTTTTAAACTTTCCAGAGCATTTTTTATTGCATCAGAATTTATATTCTTGCGATGCAATAAAAAATGGGAGGAATTTACATCCACATCATGGAATTCCGACTGATTCTTTATCATCACTCGGTAATAAATCTCAATCATATTAATATTATTGTAACTACCAAAAAAGTAGTAGAATGCTTTTAGATATCCTTAAATATAAAAAAAACAATCATCCTTTTATGATTAAGGTTAAAATCAAAAATGGAGAAATATTCTGTCCAGGCTCAGGTATGATTGTTTCTGCAGAAGGATGTAGGCACTGCAAATTCAGGAAAACAATTAACCCAGAGTATGTTGAATGCACTTTTGATGAAATAAGATACAGTGATAAATGGAAGTAGGGTTAGCATGTGCGGTATATTTGGTATAGTCTATAAAAACAGGAAAAAAAATCTTGGCAGTATCCTTGTTAATGCCGGGAAGCGCCTTGTTTACAGGGGATATGATTCTATTGGTGTTGCAACAATTGATAACAGCAAAATTGATTTAAGAAAGGATGTTGGAACAATAAAAAAGGTTACAAAAGAATACAAACTGAGGGAAATGAAAGGGGACAGGGGCATCATACAGCTGAGATGGGCTACATTTGGTAGGCCGTCAAAACTCAATGCTCAGCCCTACACTGACTGCAAGAGTCACATTGTTGGTGCACACAACGGGAACATTGTGAACAATGCCCAGCTTAGAAAAATGCTTATAAGCGAAGGGCATAGACTGGAGGGATGGAATGATGGTGAAACACTTGTGCATGTTGTTGAAAAATATGTAAGTAAGACAAAGGACATAAAAAAAGCGATAAGAAAATCTGCGAAAGTATTGCATGGCGACTATGCATATGTGTTGATGAATAAAAATGAATCAAAGATCTATGCTGTGAAAATGGGAAGTTCGCTCTATCTTGGTGTTGGAAAAGGTTTTATATGCTCTTCATCTGACCTGCCTTCAATCCTGCCTCTTACAAAACAGATTGTAAACCTTAAGGATGGCGAGTTTGTTGAATTCACACATGATAAATATACCATATTTAACATGGAAAATGGTTCAGAGATAAAAAGAAGTTCTAAAAAAAGTGATCTGAATCCTGAAACTGCATCAAAAGGAGGA
>JAUWIS010000074.1 GCA_030605245.1 Methanobacteriota archaeon
AAATAAGGATAGGTATATTTATTAGTTATTCTTGTGTTTAAGCAAGAATTGTATGAGATTTGGTGTGATTATATGTCCTAAGTGTAAGAAGGTTAAAGGCATAGATCTATTAATAATCATAAAATGATTTAAGCTATTTGAGGGATAGTTTTGCAGAGCAATATGAAGCCGACATTCGCAGACTTATTTGCTGGAATCGGAGGATTTAGAATTGGATTCGAGCATGCAGGATACCATTGCGTTTTTTCCTGCTAAATAGACAACAATTGCAAAAAGACGTATAAAAAGAATTTTGGAGATGAGCCGTCTTGACATATTCGTGAGATCAATCCTTCAGCCATTCCTGATTTTGATGTCTTGCTGGCTGGTTTTCCCTGCCAGCCCTTCAGCATTTCCGGCAGAAAAATGGGTTTCAAGGATACCCGTGGAACTTTATTCTTTGATATTTGCAGAATAATAAAGGAGAAAGAACCCCCTGTTGTGGTGCTGGAAAACGTTAAGCATTTGATTTACCATGACAAAAAAAGGACTTTGAAAGTGATATTGTCGAGTTTGGAGGAGCTGGGATATGCAACAAGCTACAAATTATTGAACGCCAAGGATTTCAGCATCCCCCAAAACCGGGAAAGATTATTTATTGTCGGCACAAAATCGAAAAAATTCAATTACCATGCCCTACAAAAGGTTGAAGCTTCTCCTTTAAAAAAATTTTTGGAGAAAGATGGGGATTTTAAAATTTTGGATGAGGAAGAGTACACATTGATCAATAACCCAAAGAGGCAGAAATCAGGGCTAATCTTTGTCGGCTATAGAAACAAAAAAATACGCAAAAATGGGGTTCGCCCAAACACAAACCATCTCTCAAGAGTGCATAAAATGCCCAACAGGATATACTCCGTTGAAGGCAACCACCCAACCATCCCCTCACAAGAAGCATCTGGCAGATACTTTGTTTATGACCCAGCTGGCGGCTATGTGAGAAAACTCACATTGAATGAATGTTATAAACTCATGGGCTTCCCAGATGATTTCAAAAAAAACAGCACAATAGGAACTGCATACATACAGATAGGCAATTCAGTTTGCGTTCCTGTAGTCAAAGAGATTGCTAATGCAATTAAAAAACAAGGATTGATTACATATGAATCACAAACAAAAGTTAGAAGAAATATTCAAGAAGTCCTCTGTTGTGGATGATATAGACGACCTCCCGACAAAATATAGGGCGATGATAGACAATATAGCAAATAAAGTATTTTCACAAAAAGGCGCATATACTGTTTTGATCACATTATCAATCCATAAGATATTGCATCCTAAACAAGACATACGCTATCACCAAAATAGTATGGAGAACGGTTTTTCAGGTCGAACTATTGACACAAAATATATAACCCCAACCTTAAAATCATTTGATTTGCCGTCGATGGCAGAAAGCGGATGGCTTACCCGATCCCTTGAGCAGCCATTCCCATACACCTTGGACTATAATGGACATATACAAGATAGAGAAATTAAAAAATCATTTTTGGGGCTTGTGGATTATATTCAAAACAATCCTGAAAAATGCGAAAATGTTATGAGATTGTTGTTGCACAAGGTAACATTGATTGCGCAGGAAAGCAAAGTGAAAATAATTCCATTAAGCGACCCTGATAAAATCACGATAGGCAAAATGGTAAAGGCTTTACATGCCCATTTTTCACACAATTATCATATTTTTGGGGGGTCCAAACTCCCCGTGCTAGCTTTTTATGCGATATATATAATTTTAGTCGAAGAGCTTTCAAGATTTAAGAACTGTGAGCTATCGCCTCTCGGCAGCCACACTGCCTCCGACCGAACATCAAAAACCGCTGGAGATATTCAGGTGATGAAAAACGACAAATTGTTTGAGGCTGTCGAAATAAAACTTGATAAACCAATCGACGCTAATCTTTTAAGAATCGCAAAGAAGAAAATAATAACGTATAATCCCAATCGCTATTATCTATTGTCTCATGAAGGAGTTAACATGAGTGAGTTTTCAGACATAAAGAATGTCATTAATGAAATCGAGCAGAAACATGGATGCCAAGTTATAATTAATGGCATTATCCCAAGCCTTAAGTATTACTTTAGAATGATTTCTGATCTTGAAAAATTCTTTAATGAGTATTCAAAGTTAGTTGAAGAAGATGATGAGATTAAGAAGACACATAAAGATATATGGAATGATATAATTAAAAACTTGAATCAATAATATGAGAACATTAACCTACGTTCTTGGTGCCATTGCTGGATTCTTCACTTTTGGAGGAATCGGACTTCTCTACAAGGGATACCAAATTGAAGGTGGAATAACACTATTAATTGGATTATTAAATTTGGTGCAGTTTATACGGTTTTTGAAGGTTGATTTAGAACAATAGAAACATTATTATGTAGTTTATGGTATGTTATCTTGGGAGATGAATGGTTTTAGAACAAAAAGTGACAGAAGTCATCGATGGTGACACTTTTAAAATTGAGATAGGCTGGAAATGGGGGGGAGAAACAGGAAATATAATTAGGCCAACAGGGTATAATACTCCTGAAAAAGGTGAAGCAGGTTATAAAGAAGCAAAGGATAAACTTACAGGATTAATATTAGGGAAAATTGTTAAAATTAACGAAGCGAAAACGATTGATCATGGCCGTCTTGTGTGTCCAGTTATCTTTAATGGAAAAAACTTAGCAGATTATTTTCCTGAATACAAATGTTAGATAAATTATTAGAATTTTTAAAGTATTTACCATTATTGTACTGGGCCATTATTTTATTAATTTTAATCCCTGTTGGATCGATAACTGCCATATTTCTTAACATTCAAACTAACGATTTCAATAGTGCTTTAAATTGGATAGTTTATCTTGTTATTTATTTAATAATAATATCCTTAGTTATGATATGGATAAAGAATAACTATCATAAATTCAAATAGGAATTTTAAGTCAAAATTCCCGTTGAATGAAAAATATTATAAAGTTTTGTTGAGTTATATTTCATATATATGGATATAACGGATTTAAAAAAAGCTACAAGATTAAGACATATTTTGATGGTTTTTGCTTGTCTTTTATTATTTTATGGTTTAATTCCTGTGTATGGTCTTGGATTGGATAGACGTGATTTTATTATTGCTAGTATATTGTTTTTTTGCGGTTCCCTTTCCTTTTGGGGAGGTTCAGTATCTTATGATTATCATACAAAATGGAGATTAGAGTATCATCTTAATGGTGCAATAATTGCATGGATTATTTGGTTAATTTTTTTATGTGCTTTTTTTTATCAGCTTCTTATTTCTGTATAATTGATTTTTAAGTCAAAATCCATAATTTTAGGTCAAACGTGAATTTTAGGGCAAAGCCCCAAAATAGTATAGGATTGGTTTTTTAAAGAAACAAATGATTTGAAAATTGTTGTTGGAGGAAGGGAAGGAGAAAAACTATTTTGGATAATTTAAATCAATTGAAAAATGTTATATACCATTTCCTATATACCATTTGCTATAGACCAAATAGTTTTGGTTTTGGGACTGATATTGATGCAAAAAATAGAAATGCCGGAAGTTCTGAAGAAGGAAGAATACCTAACTCTCCCCCCATACGAGAGAGATCTCTATGTGAGACAAATAATCAGAAAAACCCTAAGTATGAACCAGCATGGGGTAAGCATTGGAATGCTGACAAACAACCTGCCTTTTGACTTTAGAACTATAGAAAAACATCTCTCTATATTGATACATACAAATGAACTATACTCTGTTCGCATAGGACCAACTATTTTATATCTTCCGAATAGCAGAGCGGTACGTCCAGCTATAGAAGAAACTTTGAGAACCGATGGTCGGGAATATGGCTTTTATCTCCTGCAAAACAGACTTGGAGAGTTCGTGTTTATACAAGAAAAGGGAAAGACTGAATCAGGAAGGGAGAAATTTGGTGGAGAGCCAATTACTGAAGAGGCAAAAGGTGGAGTATTAATACCCATTGAGAGCTATAATGATTTTGTAAAACATATGAATAAGTTCAATGAAAAATATAAGGCTATGAAATCTGGTGAAAGCTAATGCCTGTTAAAAAAATTTCATTAAAAAGCGGTAAAGAACTCATCGTTCCTTCCCTTTTCATAAATCCTCGATTGGCGAGTGATGGCGAAGTGTTACGGGAGATTCTTACAAGGTATGGAAAAGGAGAGGGACATGATGGTATCAATCAAATAGATGGGATTCACATATTTTTCAAGGATTGGAGTAGGGTTGAAAAGGAGTTATCACAGGCTCCTTTATCAGACAAAGAAAAAGAAGAATTTAAAAAGAAACTCGGTGAGAAGTTACTTTTGATTGATCCAGGTATTCATTATCTATTTACAGGTACTATCAAAGAAAAAAAGGATACCGTAGGATCAAACGCTTATACATCACAGATTTTATCAATTTTAGAACAAATTAAAAAGGTGAGACCAGGACGGGGAAGAGTTGAACGATATATCGAAGATGTATATCCTCTTTTTGATGATGCTGCTGTTAAAGATCTTTTGAAGTTTCAGTTAGCACATACAATACATAAAAGCGGTGTTGATTTTGTGATACTTCCTTCCTATCCTATTACAAGTTTTGAAAAAATAGAAGACCATATTGATGAAATAGCTAAGATAAATGAGAAGGGTAATGATCTTTTTACCAAGGATAAGATATTCAAACCATTTAAAGGAAAACTAGATTCGTTAAGTATTTTAACGGTAAATCCTCAGATTTTAACTAAAAAAGATTTGTTTGAAAAACTGATAGATGCAATGCATGTAAAAGAAGTGGATCATCTCGGAATAAGACTTTTGAATCTAGAAGTAAAAAATGAAAATCAGATTTCCTCTGTTTTGGATTTTATAAAAACACTACATGATAAAACTCAAGAGCTTGCCAAGAAAGAGAAACCGATCCACATCTTTAACATAAGAGAATTTGGCTATGTGTGCTATGGATATTGGGCTAGCTCAGTGACAACACCAATAGCCTCCGATCC
>JAUWIS010000093.1 GCA_030605245.1 Methanobacteriota archaeon
CAAGAGGAGGTATACTATTGCAGCATCGAGTGAGCGACAGCAAACAAGAGTTCACAGAATCTCGTTGAAAATTTAGTTCTATTTTATATCTTTTTTATTAACAGATATCCTCCTAATAAAATACCTGCTGCACCTATCCATTGTACAAAAGACAACACTTATCCTAATAAAATATATGAGAATAATGATGAGAATAATGAACCTGAAAGGAAAAATGTGGTTGTAATGAATGGGCCGACTAATTTTATTGCTCTATATTGACAAATCACAGATAGAAAGTATAAGATTGCTGCAAGTATAACATAGGATAAACCATCAAATAATGCACTTATGCTTTCATAACCTAAAAGAAATGGGATAAGCATTACTATCAATAACGCACTTATAAAAATTCTTGAGAAGATGACCATATCCGTTGATACATTCTGCATAATTTTCTTAGCAAAAACATTTTGAAATGCTATAATCAATGCAGCAATGATTATTAACAAATCACCAAAATAAGGAATTATCAAAACTCCGTTGGTTACTAATAAAAATGCCCCGAATAACATTATAAACATAAAAAATATCGAATTTTTTGATGCTTTTTCTTTTAGTAATAAATAGGCAAAAGTCAACACAAATAATGGTGTTAACCTGATAAGAAATCCGGCGTTTACTGCAGTTGTAATGTTTTGTCCCAGAAATAAAACTAGGATAGCTGCAGCAGAAACAATTCCAAGAATAATCAAATCTCTTAAATCATATTTTTTGATAAATTTCAAGTTTTTCAGTTGTGATGAAAAGAAAAGAAGTGAAATGAAAACAACTATAATGCTTCTTGAAAATGAGAATGATAAAGGATCTAAACCAAGATTTAAACCCATTTTTTGAATGACAATTAACAAACCATAGGATAGAGATACTCCAAGTAGATAAACTAATGTGATTTTGCTAATTTTTTTCATATGGAGTTGGCTAAGCTTAACCTATTTTTTAAATATTTCTCTAACTAGAACTCTCGGCACATAAAAAATGGCCAGGTGCACCAATGGCATTGCTACAAAGAACTCTATAAAACTTAAATCAGATTTTACTATATATGGTTGAGCAATAAAATACTCAAACAGGATGGCAAAAACAACAATTATTGAAATAAAATAAATGTCCTTTTCAATGAAGTTGGATACAAAGAAAAAAATTATTAGCAAACAGGTTGCTATGGAAATAAAAATTAATGGTGAAGAAAGACTCTCCCCGCTACCGCATATGTCTCCACCTGGCGCAAATACAGCTGATATTAAAAAGCCGATAAAAAACCCAACAGCAATGTAAACTGTTAACTTGCGCCAATCAAACTTTAGTTTCATGATATCATATAACTTGAGTAGTTTATTAAACTTTTTTATTTCAAAAAGTGAGGGTGTTGTCCTGAATTAACTTACTGCTTCCTGTTTTATGTGGAGAAAACAGTTTTAATAAAAATGAAAAAATTAAGTAAAGAGAATTATTTTATATTCATTTCGGTTATATAATCTTATAGAATAGATTGGAAGGTTAGAAAAATGAAACAAAAAATGATGATTTTTACGATGTTTATTGCCTTATCAACTATGCTTTTGATTGGCGGATGCATACAAGAGTCACAACCAATAGAATTCACTGAAGTGCAGGAAGAAGCACCTGTTAATGAAACTCCAGAAGAACAATCAGCAGAAACTGAATTATCTAGCTGTGAAGCTTTTCCTGATAAACTTGACTCTTGCGAGCCATTCTCTTGTGAATTTAAACATCCGTTTGCCAAAGGAGAGTTGATGGAAAGAAAAGTTGTGGGGTTAATTAATGGCAAATGTCAATATACTGAGGAAATGCCAAATAATGGTAGGATGGATTGTGAGTATTCAGAAGACCAAAGAAAAGTAATTGCTCAACACTATAGAGATACTGCTGTTGCAGAATCGGCAGGAGTTAGTATAACGACCGATCCAGAGACTGGTGAAATAAAAAAAACATATACTATTGATGGTAAAGAAGTTGAAAATCCCCTTCAAGAAGCACTAGACACTGGAATTTGTGTAATCTCTGGTTACTGGTAAGGATGCAGAAAAGCAAATTGGACAGTCCATTTCAACAAAATAAAATTATAAAAATTTAATTAGGAAAAAAAGAATATCTTAAAAAGTAAAAAAATGAATGTGCATTTTGGATAAAGAAAGTATTTTAAAAAGCATAAAGAAATAGGGATATGAGATTGGCCTGCTCTTAGTAGGATTTTTGTCTTGTTGGGCTGTATAACTAGAGGTGAGGAAATGAGTCTGGAAGGAAAAAAAATTGTGATGATAATAGCACCTGACAACTTCAGGGATGAAGAATTGTTTGTGCCCAAGGAATACCTTGAAGGAAAAGGAGCTGAAGTAACTGTTGCAAGCACAAAAAAAGGAACATGCACCGGAGCACTGGGGGGAACTGTAGAAGCAGAAAAAACTCTCGGGGAAGTGAATATAGGGGAATATGATGCAGTGATGTTTATAGGGGGTGGAGGAACCCCCATAATAAGAGCTGAGGAAAGGGCACTTGAGATTGCAATGGGAACTGCAAAAAACGGGAAGGTGATTGCAGCAATCTGCTGGGCACCAACAACACTTGCAAAGGCAGGAGTACTTGAAGGAAAGAACGCAACAGTATGGGTCGGGAATGATACCGAATATGGAATAGGAACGGATAAGGTGTTGGAGAAATACGGTGCAACCTATGTGGACAAACCTGTAGTGGTGGACGGGAAGATTGTAACTGCGGTAGGACCTTCAGCAGCAAAGGAGTTTGCAAAGGAGATAGAAAAACTTCTGCAATAGATGTGAGAATATGAAATATGTGATTTTTGGGCTGGTTGTTTTTGCGGGTGTATTTCTTTCAGGATGTTGTATAGATGAGGAATGAGAGTTTAGCATTATAAATTGCATACGCAACCCCTATCATAATGTTGGGACCCATAATACCATACTAATTGCGAAGGATACTGCCCAATTAAAGGAAGATGTAAATGGGATGTGCAAAACAACCTGCTGGAATTTTGAGTACGGCTCAAGACCGTATGAACATAAGTATACTACTGTACAGGAAGATGGAGAATATAAAGCAAAGGATATCACCTGCACATGTATAGACTAGAAAAGAGTGTTCAGCAGGAAAAAATAAAAGATAGTTTTATATTCTTTTGCTGGTAAGTGATGGGTTACTAAGAGACTTATCTTATAGGTGATTTATTGGGAGCTAGACCAAGAAAATGGAAGAAAAAAGGCAGGATGCGCTGGAAATGGGTAAAGAAAAAGAGAAAGAGACTTAAGAGGAAGATGAGGAGAAGGGTCGGAGACCTTTAGGGCTCAAAAATGGAAACAATCCTCTTGAAAAACGGTCTTATTCTTACACAAAATGAGAATCGGGAAATATTAAAGGGAGATATATTAATAGAGGGAAATAAGATAAAAAAGATTGAAAAGGAAATAAACGAAAAAGCGGATGAGATTTTTGAGTGTAATGACAAACTTATTTTTCCCGGGCTTATCAATGCCCATACGCATGTTGCAATGAGTCTTTTCAGAGGTTATGGTGAGGGTCTGCCCCTGCACGAATGGCTTAACAAAAAAATATGGCCTGCAGAAAGAAGACTGACAAGGGATGCTGTTCATTGGGGTTCAATGCTTGGTATGCTTGAAATGATTAAGAGCGGAACTACATGCTTCAATGATATGTATCTTGTAGGAACAAAAGAGATGGGGGAAGCTGCAAAAAAAGTAGGAATCAGAGCATTCATATCTGAAGGGCTCTTTAACGGAGTGGAAAAAAAGTCAGTGGATGAACATATAAAGAAAGGAGTCAAAAGCATAAACGAGATAAAGGAGCTGAAAAGCGAACTTGTGAAGCCTATTGTTTCCTGCCATTCTGTTTATTCATCTTCAGAAGAGCTCATAAGAAAAGCAAAGGAATTTGCAAACAAGGAAAAACTTTTGTTTCATATACACGCAAGTGAAACAAGAAGAGAGGTATTTGACCTAATGAAGAGTAAAGGAAAGAGGGTTTATGAGTACCTGCAAGAGATTGGGGCCTTTGACAGGAACACAATGCTGGCACACGGAGTGTGGGTATCCAAAAGGGAGATACTCCTTGCAAAAAGACATGAACCAACAATAGCGCACTGTCCTGTAAGCGGTCTCAAACTGGCAACAGGAGGTATCTGCCCGGTAGCAGAATATCTACAGGAAGGAATAAATGTAACACTTGGAACGGACGGGTCGGCGAGCAATAATTCCCAGGATATGCTGGAAACAATGAAGATGGCTGCTTTACTTCAGAAACACAAATACTGGAACCCGACAATAATAAAGGA
>JAUWIS010000125.1 GCA_030605245.1 Methanobacteriota archaeon
AAATAGCCAATTGCTATGCAATTGGCTTAGGCAGATTGCCTTTTGGGCAATCTGCCATTCTCTTTCTCTTTCCCCAGTGTTTTTCTTTCTCTTTGGAGAAAGAAAAAGACTGATTTGAACTCGGGTCAAGGGATGACCGCAACCAAAGCATTGGAAAGAATGCAATTTGCGAAGCAAATTGCTTGGTCAGCTGAATGCGACGGAAAATGCCAAAGGCATTTTCCTAGCATCCTTGGAAAAAACGGAGTTTTTTCCAAAGGAAGCTGACCTTTCTTTTTCTTTTCCATCAACGCTTTTCTTTTTCTAAAGAAAAAGAAAAGGGTTGCCACAGTCCCACAGGATACCAGGCTACCCTACCCCGGCCACGAACAAAGTTTGCGTAGCAAACTTTGTGAGCGCAGGGAAATTGTTTACAATTTCCCTGCAGAGAACAGATTTTTGCTATGCAAAAATCTGTGAGCGCAAGGAACGAGGTTCCTTGCAGAGAGCACATGGAAGGGAACACCCTTCCATGCTGTAAATAGTGATTGAATTAGTGGAATATATCATTTATCATCGTAAACACAAAATATTTATCTGAACAACACGCTTATTTTTATGTGTCGGGAAAAAAGATAAAAGATATCCTTAGTCATGTTGATAAAAAACTTGATTCTTTGCTTACAAAAGGTGTTGAGATAACAGAGGGGGTTACGAAGAAAAAACCTGGTGGGGTAAAGTCCTTTAGGAAAACATTAAAAGGGTTGGATGTCATCGGTGACAAAATCACTGCTAAGATTAAAAAAAGACCAAAAATTGGTTATTTTGATGCTGTTACAAAAAGACCAAAAACAACACTTTTTGTTATGACAGTTGTCGTGCTACTCATCGGTTCACAGGCATTATCCCTTATAGGAAACATTCAGGGAGATATAGAGGTGTACCTGCCTGAGGATGATCCTTCAACAGAAACATTAAATGAAATAAGAGAGGACTGGCCTACGGATCTCATCATAATATATGTGACCGTTGGAAAAAATGATGACATCACGGATCTCCCTGTACTTGAGGAGATGAGCAGGATAGAGGAAACACTTGACTACAATAAAACAGATTACGGGGAAAAGGATAGCATATCCTATGTATTGAGTATTTCATCAATAATAAAAGAGATAAATCAGAGTGTTTTTAATGGCAATTACTCAATACCGGATAAGGATACAACAGATCTTATTCTTTCCCAGATAGCAGGCTCTGAGGAAATCGAAAGGGTGATGAAGGATACAAACGGTGACGGAAAAAATGATTCAGCGGTAATTATGATGGGGATGCCAAGAGGTGCAAATCAAACTGAGGTTTTGGACAGAGCAGAAAACGCTGTGAAAACATCTAAGTTATGTTCCATGACTGTAACAGGTCAGCCTGCAATTATGAAAGCTGTGCAGGAAAGAACCTTTGTGGAATTCGCGAAGGTTGTTCCACTCATGTTCATACTTCTTGCCCTTGTATTGTTCTTTTTCCATAGAACATTCAAACTTGTTGTCATCGCCCTTTTACCAATGTTTTATGCAATACTTATCACATTTGGTTGCCTTGGTATGATAAAGGATTATGTAGTAATCGCACCCCAGGTAATCCTTGTCGCACCACTCCTTGTTGCATTCGGCATTGGTGACTCTCTATTCATATCAAACAGGTTTGCAGAGGAAAAAATAGAGGATGCTCGGGAAAGAACAGTTTATTCTGTTAAATCTGTTCAACGGGCAATATTTCTCACATCTATTACAACAACCCTTGGTTTTGCATCATTGATGATAGGAACACTGAAACCATTGTTTACCCTTGGGTTAGCGCTTGCCATAGGCATAATTGTATGCTGGATAATGACAGTAACACTTGTGCCCTGTCTGATTTTGATATTAAAATACAGAAAAAGATATGAGTTAAAAAGTTGGAAAGGTTTTGGCAAAATTCCTGTAAACAACAGAAAAAAAATCCTGGCAGTTTCTTTAGTTTTCCTTATAATCTCACTCGGGTTATGCCTTCCAAATATCAAAGGCTCAGCGGACTACTATGTGATGGCTCCTCAGGATGAACCTGCAGTTACAGAAATGCAGAAATACTCCCAGAAGTTTGAGGCAGGACAGGCAGGGATGATGCTTGTCCGAGCGGATGTTACTAATTATAACACCTTAGAAGGTATAGAATATATAGAATACCGGATTAATGAGACCGCACCAAACACGAAAGCACTCAGTGTTGTGGATATAATGAAAATGGTTAAAGTAAACAGAACAACTGCTACAGGACTGCTTCTTGGAATCTTGGAAGAATACAATATTACATTACCCGGCTTTGGAATTGTAAACATAACAGAATATCTGGCAGGGCAGCCGATTGAAAACTACTGGGATCTTGTTGTTACTGCAGGGGTTTTTGGTGAAAAACCACAGTCTCTACTGATTGAACAATTCTATAATAGCATGAGCATTGAGATGCAAAGCATCTTTATTAACAAAGACAGAACAAAAACAATTGTTCTTATTGATATGCCTGTGATGCCAATTGATGAGACAAGGGAGACACTGACAAAGGTTGATAAGGCAATAGATGATTGGGGAGGCGCAATACCAGGTTCTACAACACATTTAACAGGGATGGCAGCCATTCTTGTTGCAGTAAATGATTTAACAATTCAAAATCAGATTGTAACAATGCTGGCTGCATTAGTAATGTGCTTTGCTGTTTTAGCATTACTACTCAAATCAATAAAATTTGCAGCTATAACCATAATACCAGTATGTTTTGTTGTCATGTATGAACCTATTGCTTTTGTTGGCGCAAATGTTGAATTATCACTCATCACAATGATGATTGCATCCATAATCATAGGTGTCGGAATAGATTATTCCATACATTTAACGCATGGTGTTATGCAGAGAGGGTTAAGGTTAAGTTCTGTATCAAAATCCGTTGAAAGCTCAGGCATATCATTTTTAGAGGCAACAACAACCGAGGTTGTAGCATTATCTGCTGCGCTTATAGTACCAATAGCATCTGTGAGATCGTTCATTATTATGATAATGATAATGCTGGTTGTTAGTATGCTTGCAGCGCTCATTATTCTGCCAGCAATATATGCGATATGGATAAAGGAATAAAGAGGGGTTGTGGTAGAGTGAGCAGATGCAAGTCCATTAGATATCTTGTATGGAAAGAGAGGGGATAAAAAATGGGAGTAAATAGTTCGGATATAACACCAAAATGGAATGATATACGAACTGAGTTCGGACATAACGAGTTATATGAAATTGCGAGCCCGCACAAAAAGATTTTTAAATGCTAAATACAATTCACATATTATGTATAAGAAAAGAGGCGACTAAAATGAAGTGGGGAAATACATTAATGGCGTATGAAGAAGATATAAAAAGCAGAGATTTCTGGGATTGGATAAAGGCACATACATCATTTATGAAGCCTTTGCATAAATATGAAGGGCTTTTAGAAATGAAGGAAGGAGAGTTAACCTTTACTGGAAAAGATGTAAAGGGAGATGAAGATTTTAATTTAGAGATTGCAACTGGAGATATCACAGACATTCATTTTGGATTTGATGATGTATTTACAGGTT
>JAUWIS010000128.1 GCA_030605245.1 Methanobacteriota archaeon
CAACGATGAGGATATTAGGCTCCTGAAAAAGCATAATGTAAAAGTATCATATAATCCTGTATCAAACATGAAGCTTGCAGCAGGAGTTTTCAACTATCAGAAAATGAAAAGTCTAATAGTATCGCTTGGGACGGATGGTTGCGCATCAAACAACAATCTGGACATGTTTGAGGAGATGAAAATAGGTTCACTGCTGCAGAAATCATATTTTAATGATGAAACAATTATGCCTGCGCCTGAGATGTTCAGGATAGCATCTGAGAACGGCGCGAAAGCACTTGGGTTTAATGCTGGTAAAATTGAGGAAGGGAAACTGGCTGATGTGTTATTAATTGATTTAAAAAGAGCTGAGCTGACGCCAAACCATAACCTGATTTCTAATCTGGTTTATTCTGCAAACGGCTCAGTGGTTGATACAACAATATGCAATGGAAAAATACTCATGGAAAACCGAAAGGTTAACAATGAAGAAGAAATATTAGAAAAAGGGGAAAAGGTCGCATTAGATCTGGTCCGCAGGTGAAGAAGTATGGATAAAATAAAACACTGAGAATATTATGAAAGTATATGTTGTTGATAATGGGGGGCAGTGGACGCACAGGGAATGGAGGGTGTTAAAGTATCTGAACGTAGAAACAAAAATCATACCTAACACAACACCTTTTGATGAGATTGATTCCGATGGCCTTGTCCTTTCAGGTGGCGCACCCAGAATAGGTAAAGAATTATTTAAGCTTGGAAACACACCAGAGTACCTGGAAAAAGCAGATTTTCCAATACTTGGAATGTGTGTCTCCCATCAGTACATGGCAACATATTTTGGTGGTTCAGCAGGACCTGCGGAAACACCCGCGTATGGGAAAATAGAATTGATAGTGGGTGATGAAAATGAACTTTTTAAAGGATTGCCAAAAAATTTTTTTGTATGGGAAAGTCATAATGATGAAATAAAAAAACTTCCAACAAGTTTCAAGGTTTTAGCGCATTCTGAAAACTGCAAATACGAGGCGATAAAACATAAAAAAAGACCGTTTTACGGTGTTCAGTTCCATCCTGAGGTTGAAAACACAGAATATGGTTATGATATCTTCAGGAATTTCATAGAACTATGTAAAAAATAGTATAAAAATATTTAAATTCCATTACACATATCATGAGTCTACATGAGTAAAATAAAACTAATTTTTTTCATCATATGTTTAACATGGGTTTTGTTGCTTGTCATTGTTCCTTTCACACTCCCAAGTGACACTGTTGATTTTGGTGAGAAAGGAAAGGTTGGGACAAATGATTTTCAGAGTCAAACAGGGAAAATGAATCCTGTTGCAGGATTTGTTTACTCAACCGGTGACAGTTTCTGTCATCAGAAATCTTCAAGAAGTTTTTTTCTTAATGGGAATCAGGTGGCATACTGTTCAAGATGCACTGGGATATTTCTTGGTCTTGCAATAGGCGCAGGCATTGCTGTTTTCAGATACATTGATTTCAAACCAGAATGGATAATTATTGGTTTACTGCCTATCGGAACAGATGGTACAGGGCAGTTGTTCGGACTCTGGGAAAGCATAAACCTGATCAGGTTAATCACAGGTACACTCGCAGGTGTTCTCACAGGTCTTGCTGTTGGTGTAATAATTCAGGAGTTATGCGCATCTGTTTCCAAGCACACAGAAACAAATATTAAAAACAAAAATCAAGGCAATAATTAGAAATTCTAAAACCCCAAACTGAACACTGATAAAACTCAGGAAACTGCTTAAAATTGTTATAAGTATTATAGTTTGTATTATGCTCCCTATCACGCCAACACATAATGCATTTTTGTAGATCTTTTCCTGTTTTCCTGAGAAATACCCTGCAAGGAGTGGTGCAAGTGTGAATGCCAGGAACCATCCTGTGAAAGGAATAAATATTAGAAGATTGAGTAATGCAAGAATACCAAGTCCTATTCCGATTGCTTTCAGGTTTTTATTCACAGATTTGTTATGTATTCTGATTGATTTAAAGTTTCCTAAACCTTTTTCTATTTTCAAACTCATACTTTATCCATGATTGTCTATCATCCTGATTACCAGAAACACATTCTTAGCCCGGGTCATCCAGAGTCGCCTAAAAGATTGGAGGCGATTGTTGAAAGATTGAAAAAGGAGTCTCTGTTCAATGTTTTAGAACCTGAGAAAGCATCTGTTGAGCAGATAAGCAAAGTGCATGCTCCTGATTATATTAACACAATAAAAAATGTTGGCTTTATAGATATGGAAGCGCCTGTGCATCCTGAGACATTTGACATAGCAAGTCTTGCAGCAGGAGGGGTGATTACGGCTGGTAAATATGCTTTTGAGAACAAGTCTCCTGTTTTTGCCTTGGTTAGACCGCCTGGCCATCATTCCGGAAAGGATTACGGTGGTGGTTTCTGCTACTTCAACAATGCTGCAATAGGCGTGAAAAATCTGAATAAAAAAACAGCAATTATTGATATTGATCTGCATCATGGCAATGGCACATCAGACATTTTTTATGAAGACAAGGATGTTCTCTACATTTCAACACATCAGACCGGTATTTTTCCAGGAACAGGCAGAATTGAAGAAACAGGAAACAAAAAAGGTGAGGGTTTTAATGTGAACATACCTTTCACTGTTGGATGTGGGGACAAATCATTTGATCTGGCTTTTGAAAAAATAATAAAACCAATTGTTGAACAGTTTGCTCCTGAGATGCTCTTTGTTAGTTTTGGAGGGGACGCGCATTATATGGACACACTGGGTAATTTAAGTCTTTCAAGTCCTAGATATGCCTCACTCTGTGAAAAAATCACAAATCTGGCAAAAAATGTTTGTAATAGTAGGCTATGTTTTGTTCTTGAAGGGGGATACCATCTTACTGCTTTGTCAGAGGTTATCGCAGGCATAGTTGGAAGTTGGCATAACAAAAAGATAGATTATGAGTTCACAAATATCAGGGATGCTGATGGTATTGGAAACAACATTGTTGAGAATGTGGTTGATGTGCAGAAGAAATACTGGGAGGTATAACAAGTAGTTAGGGGCGGGCAGTTAGAAGATAGGGAATAGTCCCTAGCCCCTGAATCCTAACTCCTGACCCCCTAACTCCTAATCCCTATATCCTTACCTCGTCCTTACCTTCTTTAGTCCAGCCCTTGCCTTACTGCTAGTTCTTTTTCTTAGGTCTTTTCCCTTTTTCTTTTCCTGACGCACCATCTTTTCAAGATGGGTCATAACCTCATCCAGGGATTTCATTAAATCCCACTGGTATAATCGCGCCCTGGATTTTGAGATGAACAGTTTTCTTGGTGTGGTAAGCTTTGCTGATACAGAATACTTGGCAGTTTTTCCTTTTGGATGATATGTAGTAACATGAAGCATGAGCATCTGTGGTGTAAGCATTTTATTTATTTTTTTCAGATACTTCTCTATTATTTCATACATGACATTATACACAGACGGCTCTTCCTCCAACCCTGTTATCTGGACATATGCGCCTTTTCTTTCCTTTAGACCGGCAAGCAGGCCAAGTATG
>JAUWIS010000039.1 GCA_030605245.1 Methanobacteriota archaeon
GAATTGCCAGTAACATTGATAATTATACCTATATCGGTTAATCCTTCAGGCAGTTCACCTGGTTTTGCAGTCTCCTTCACATTTAGTGTTCCATTGTCTCCGTATGCTATCTCAATCTCGTAACCTGAAATAATCTTGGTTTGTATCGTGATGCTTCTGATAACAATGTCACTATCCGCGCCACTGCTTGTGGTATTGTCCTGTGTCTGCCATGCTGCATATAGTTTGCCATTGTAAACAGCAATACAAGGATAATCATCTGACTCAAAATCTGATGCGGGTGTCAGCTCTGTTATGTGTCCAAACCGCTCCCCATCATAACTTTTAATAAATATATCCCAGTCCACACCCCCACCAGACTGGCTTTGCCAGATAATGTATAGTTTGCTGTTGTAAACAGTAAAATCAAAACCGCCTTTAAACTTGCTGCCATCATCAGCGTTGTCATCAGACATTATTTCTATAATATTACTCCAGTTTTCACCATTATAGTTTTTCATTACCAAATCGCTGTCCCATACCTTATCTTCAAACTGTTCTGTTCTCTGCCACAAAACATATAACTTCTCGTTGTAAACAGTCATAACCGGGTATTTATCTTCAGCACAATAGTTTATGGTATCATCGTTGTTTTGTGTTATTTCAGATACAGCGCTCCATGCATTAGCATTGGTTATTTCACCAGATGAAGAATCATAACATCTAACTAAAATGTTCTCATCAACATACTCTGTTGAATCATTTTGTGTTTGCCATGTTATCCAGAGTTTGTCTTGATAAACACATAAATAGGGGTACATATCATCATAGCTATCTGCCTGTAACGTTACCTCTTTGCATTCACTCCAAAAATTCTCATCATAACTTTTAATTACAATATCTTTATCCTCACCTATAGTTATTGAAGGATTCACTGTTTCCCATACAACGTACAATTTGTTATTGTACGAGCATAATTGCGGATTATAGTCGCTATCACTATCATTCTTTGGCGTGAGTTCAGTTATGGCACTCCAAGCATTTGTATCATTTATATCACCGATTTCTGAATCATAACATCTTATTACAATGTCCATGTCGGAACCATCGCTTATTGTATCATCCAGTGTCTGCCATGCAATGTACAACTTATTATTATGTATACCTAACTGTGGTGCAAAATCGTTTCCTGTGTCACCACTCAAGCTGACTTCAACAGTATCACTCCACTCTACACCATTAAAACATTTTATCACAATGTCACTATCCTCGTTTGTGCTTATATTACTGTCCCAGGTATACCAGACAGCATATAACCTCTCATTGTAAACTGCTAACTGTGGATTAAAATCGACCCCGGAATCTTCAGGTGTAACCTCTGTTATTTCACTCCATGGCTGTGCAGACATTACATTAGGCATGATTATCCAAAAAGCCAGTAATGAACATATTATGGTTTCCAGTTTCATATTATCCTAAACAGCAATAAGGGATAAAAACATTTTTAATGGCTGATTAACGATGCATAAAATCAGGACTGATGAGTAGCAGATGTATGATGACGACCAAAGCAACTTATTCTATCCGTAAAATGGAAAAGTTTACATTCCAAAAAGAGCATAACATTTTATGAAAAAGTTTGCGGTAGTGTGTTTACTCATTATATCAGCAGTAGCCCTATTTATGATAGAAAACGTACACTCAGAAATCTCTGGAACACCGCCATCGGAAACAGAGGATACCTTAGTTGGCAATACAACAGTATGGAAGGATGAAACAATAACATTAAATGGGGACTTGATGATAAATGAAACAGGTCATCTTACATTAGACAATGTTACAATTTTGATGAACTGCGCCCAAGATGGTGAATATCATATAGAAGTTCATGGTGGTGGGGAACTCTACATATACAATTCTAATATCACCTCTGCAAACCCAAACTATCATTACAGTTTTTCAGTGTATGAAAAATCAAAACTTGTTATGGAAAATTCAACTTTGAGTTACTGCGGTTATGATAACAGCACATACGGGTTATCTATTTACACAGATGATGTCAAAATCAAAAACTGTACAATAGAAAAAAACTATTGCGGCATTCATCTTTTCAATGATAAAAGTGTTGTGCCAAAAATTGAGAACAACATAATAGAAAATAACACGTATGGTATAATAGTTTATGGAAAATTAGCACCATATATAGCTAACAACACAATAACACTAAACAGTTATGGTATAAAATGCGAAGTATCTAGTGGACACTTGTGTAAACCACCAGATATAATCAATAATACAATAACACTGAACAGTTATGGTATAAAATGCAGCGGTGATTTTTCAGTTATTACTGGAAATACAATTTCTAATAACAGTATTAGTGGCATATACTGCAACAAATCACATGCAACAATAGAAAATAACGAATTGAGTTTTAATCAAAAGGGTATAGAATATGTGAAAGCATATCCAACAAACACAGTAATAATCATAAGGGGGAACAATATTGAAAACAGTAGTTATGGAATTTTCTGTTCTGAGGACCCTATGATAAATATTTGGGATAACGGGATTAAAAACTCAAGTATTAGTGGAATAGAGATTTATAATTGCGGCGGAATAGTAGAAGAAAATAATCTCACTGAAAACAAAATAGGAATTAAATGCTCTACTGATGGCTCTTTAATAATCAAAGGAAATAACATTAACAACAGCGCTAATGGGGGTATATACTGCTATAATTCATTACCTGTAGCTTTAGAAATCGAGGGGAATAATATTAAAAATAGTGTTGGTCCTCGCATATACTGCTATGATTCCACATCATACATCTCCAAAAATACTTTATCCAATAATAGCTGGGGGATACGCCTGCTCGGTGAAAGCGCTAGGCTTGCCAACACCTTTGAATCTAACAGGGAGGGAATGGTTTGGCAGGAATGGACTATAGGTGTTGCAGTTAAAAACGAAGCAGGTGATGCTGTACCAAATGCAACTGTAAGAGCAAAGCATTATTTTGGTTATGAGGTACACAATGTAACAACAGATGGAAAAGGATATGTATCCATGAATCTCACTGAATGCACTTTTAATAATAGCGGATACAGAAGAGATTACAATCCTCATAATATAACAGCTCGGATGGAAAATGTGGGGTTAAGCTCAACTGTTGTAACAGTAACGCGTGATCTTACTATTTACCCTGTGTTGAAAATACCTGAACTTACACCTCAAGAAATAAGCTTTTCTGGGAATCTGAGTGAAGATCAGATGATTGATGTTAATGTAAACATTACAAATAATGGTAATTTAACAGCTTCTGATGTATTTGCAGAATTTTTCTGTGACAACTACTCTGTTGGGAATCAAACAATCACTATCCCATCTGGAGAATACAGAAATGTATCCGTTCCATGGCCTGCGCTCAGTGGCAATCATACATTTAAAGTAGAAATAGATTCTAAGAACAAAATAGATGAGAAAAACGAGGATGATAACAACAAAAGCATGTTTATCTGCATAAATGCAAAACCGATAGCGAATCTCAACATTACATCCCTTGAGGTTTACACATACGAGGACATAATTTTTAATGCAACTTCCTCAAATGACCCTGATGGCAATGTAACAGAATACTATTTTGATTTTGGTGATGGAAGTAATTCTGGATGGGTTTCCAGCCCGGTTATCTCACATAACTATACAAATTCTGGGAACTACAATATCACACTTAAAGTTCAAGATGATTTTATTCAAGATGGTTTTGTTGCTGAAAGTGATTGGAGTAACGCTCAGGCTATCACTGTCCTAAATAGACCTCTTGTTGCAAACATCACAGCACCTGTAACAGGTTACACAAATGAACCAATAGTGTTTGATGCAACAAACAGTTATGATAATGAAGAAATTTATGAGTCTTTGTATGGTGAGGCCGGGCATGGGATAGTAAAATATTTCTGGGATTTTGGTGATGAAACAAATGGAACAGGAAAAATTGTTTCCCATACCTATTTAGAGAATGGCACATACAACGTAACATTAACTGTTTGGGATAAAGAGGGTGCTGCCAATACAACATTCATGGTTATAACAGTGGGAATCAGGCCAAAGCCTTTGCCAACAGGGCTTGAGCTTTATTACAAACAGGTTTTCCTTGTAGTGGCAATAATATGCTGTATTGGTGCAGTGTTTTTCTCTGGCAAATGGTATGTAGAGGCAAAAAGAAGGGAAAAGGAAGTTGAGTTGTGGGTTGAAAAGAAAGATACTGAAAAAGAGGAAAAGATGAAAAAACTTGAACAGAGAGTAAAGGAATGGAGCGAAAAGCAGCAGGCTGAGAAGAAGAAAAAGGAAGAAAAGCTTGAGTCATGGGCTAAGAAGAAAGAGGAAAAGAAAAAAGCAATGGAAGAAAAAATTGAGGAATGGGCTAAGAAAAAAGAAAAAGAGGAAAAGTAGTTTAGTAGTCAGGGGTTAGGGGGTCGCCTCCCTAATCCTTACCTACTAAAAGAATAATTAGAATTCAACACCAGTAGTTAATGTTTTTGTGTCCTTTATACCTTCCACAGACCTTATTTTGCTTACTATAACACTACCCAAGATTTCAGCATCCTTTGCCTCCACCATTGCTACTATATCATAATCCCCGAAAACAGGGTAAAGGTTTTTTATCTCAGACACATCCTTTAAAGCTCTGTACACATCAGCCTCTTTTCCAGGCGCGGTAGTAATAAGCACAAACCCCATAGCCATTTCATTCACCCGCATCTGTTATTGTTTTCTCAGTATAAAGTATTTCTCTTTATTTCCCTGATTTTTTCCTGAACTCTGCCTCCCTGAGTTCTTTTCTTTTTATCTTCCCGGATATTGTTTTCGGCAGGGTTTTCACATACTCTATTTCCCTGGGATACTTGTACGGTGCTGTGACCTTTTTCACATGCTCCTGTAACTCCTTTGTGAGTGAATCTGATGGTTCATATCCTGGTGCCAGTACCACAAATGCCTTGACAATCAGGCCTCTTACAGGGTCAGGACTGCCGACAACAGCCGCTTCAGTAACAGAAGGATGCTCAATGAGTGCGGATTCAACCTCAAAAGGCCCTATCCTGTAACCTGATGCCTTTATCACATCATCGCTCCTTCCAACAAAATAGAAATAGCCATCCCTGTCCTTGTATGCCTTGTCACCAGTGTAATACCATTCCTTCTTGAAAACCTCATTGTTTTTCTCAGGATCCTTCCAGTACTCTTTAAACAATCCCGGCGGGCTAGGGTTTATTTTAACGGCAATATGGCCTTCAGCATCTGGCGGAAGCTCATTACCCTTTTCATCAACAACTGAAACATAATGGCCCGGTGTTGGTTTTCCAACAGAACCAGGTTTCACGGGCATACACCTGAAATTACCAAGCAACGCAACCGTTTCTGTCTGACCAAAAAAATCAAGCATCTGGATGCCTGTATATTTTTTCCATTGATTGATAACCTCAGGATTAAGTGGTTCCCCGGCAGAACAGCAATGCCTGAGTTTAGATAAATCATATTTTGAAATATCCTCAAGCAAAAGCATCCTGTAAATGGTTGGGGGAACACAGAATGTTGTTATGCCATATTTCTCCATTATCTTTAATGTGTTTGCTGCTGAGAATCTCCCTTTCACATTATGCTGAACAACAGTTGCACCGCATATCCATTGACCAAAAAGTTTACCCCATGCAGTTTTCGCCCATCCTGTGTCTGCAACAGTCCAGTGAACATCATCCTTTCTTAGGTCCTGAACAAACTTTGCTGTAACAGTATGACCAATAGGATAAGCCTGTGTATGCAAAACCATTTTCGGGTTCCCTGTTGTACCTGATGTGAAATAAATTAGCAGAGGGGCAGAGGATTTTGTTTTCTCGCCCTCAAATTTTTCAGATGAGGATCCCATTTCTTTTTTATAGTTCACCCAATTTTCTCTTTCACCAACAACAATTTTTGTCTTCAATGATGGACAATTTGCAGAGTCAATCTTTTCAGCATTCTCCTCATTTGTTATTGCAGCAACAGCACCAGCCCTGTTGACTCTGTACTCAACATCCTTTGCCCTGCACTGCACTGTAGCAGGCATGAAAACAACACCTGCTTTTATCATGCCCAAAACAGTAACATACCATTCAGGTATTCGCGGAAGCATAAGGAAAACCCGGTCACCCTTTTTTATATCATACTTTTTCAAGACATTAGCAAACTTGTTTGAGAGTGTTTTCAAATCATTGAAAGAATGCTCAACAGCGTTTTCACCATCAGATGAAACAGTTATAAGCGCTGTTTTATCTTCCTGTTTGTCAACAACATCAAAACCAAAATTGTAGTGTTCCGGTACATCCCATTTAAAATCCCTGCATGTTTCCTCATAGTTTTTCATATTTGGTTCGTTCATAAAATAGGGTATAAAGATATAGAATAATAAATATTATTATTTACTTTCTATTTCGTGAACCTGTACCCGCAGTATGGGCAGAATTCTGCTGTTTTTGATATTCCCCTGCCGCATTTTATGCAGAACCTTTTCTTGACTGCCGGCTTCTCAGGAGCAACTTCTTCTCTAACAGGCATTTCCTCCCTTATAGGCTCCTCTCTCGGCACCGGGATTCTTCTGCCCACCGGTAACCGCTTTTTCAAAACAACAAGTACGACAACAATAATCACAGCAATCAAAACAGCAACCCACCAGTAGTTGCTAACACCCGCATCACCTTCATCTTCTCCTTCTGTTCCATCCCCAGCAGTTTCAGATGTGAGTTCTGCATTCTTTGTTACTGTTTGATTTGCACCTACGGTTACAGATGTGGAATACTCCTGGAAACCTGTTTTTGACACTTTGATAGTATATGTTTCTGGTAGGAGATTTGAAAGTGTGTACCCTCCGGTTAAGTTTGTGATTGTTGTTGCTGCAACTGTATTGTTTGCATAGTAGGCTGTGACTGTGGCAGAAATCACAGGATTACCATCTTTATCCTTTATTGTGCCTGATATTGAACCCCTCTGCGGCTCTGCAGATGCAGTAAGAACGAAATTTAGTTCGGTAGTATTCTTAGCAGTAACATTAACATTTGTTTGCATGCTTGGCACATAACCTGTTTTCGATGCTGTTACATTATATGTTCCAGCAGGCACACCTGTTATTGTGTAATGCCCTGTGGCATTTGTCTGCGCTGTGAAACCTGTTCCTTCAACAGTTACAGTTGCATTATTCAAACCAGTACCATCAATAGTAACTGTACCAGTTATGTTCCCTGTTTCTGAAAGAAGCGTTAGGTAGAAATCCTGTGTTTCACTCTCGCCAGCAGATACCGTTACGGATTCAGATGAAGGAGCATAACCTGCTGCGCTTGCCGTCACAGTA
>JAUWIS010000118.1 GCA_030605245.1 Methanobacteriota archaeon
AGTAGCATTCCAACAAGCCCTACCAGCAACATTTTTTTAAATATTTTGCTTTCCATAATAACACCACATTTAGAATGTTCATCATACTACTTAAACTTTGACCTGCTCATTCGCTAAATGTTTTCCCATAAACCCTTACATCATTCACCAAGAGAAACAGTCATTCACTAAATATTTTCCAGTAAACCTTTGCATCATTCACCATGTTTTCTATTCTGCAGTATTCGTTTGGCATATGGCATATTTCATCAATTTTTCCCCATACAACAGCATCAAACCCCTGTTTTCTGAATAATGCGGCGCATGTTCCACCGCCAATACCACCGGGATACGGTTTGGTATGGTAAACATCCTCAACCGCTTATTTCAGTTTTTTCACAACAGGCGCATCAGGTGAAGTCCTGGTGCTTTCCTCCCGGTTCACTGACTCTATTTCTATTTTTGCACCTGTTTCAGACTCAACATCTGCCGCAATATTTTTTATGAATTGAAGGACTTCCTCTGTTTTATATTCAGGAAGAATCCTGCTATCAAGATAAAAAACATCTGTTCCGGGTATTGTGTTAACATTTGGTACATTACTCTCTTTTTTTGTCGGCTCAAACGTTGAGATTGGTGGTGAGAAAAGAGGATCTTTTTTATTGAATTTTGAATAAAGCGTTCCTAATTTGTATCCAAAGATTGTTGCAGCTCTGAAGGCATTTGTTCCTTTTTCAGGCATACTTGCATGACATTGCTTCCCTTTTGTTTTTATTTTTAACCATAGAACGGCTTTCTCTGCAACCTCAATAAGCGTGCCTGACTCGTTACCGCCATCAGGAACAATAATGTAATCCTCTTTTTTAAACAGTTTTTGGGACAAAAGATGTGTTATGCCGTACCTGCTTCCTGTTTCTTCATCAGAAACAAATGCAAGACATATGTTGTTTTCCGGTTTTATTTTTTCATCAATAACTGCTTTTGCAGCATACAAGGAAGCAACAAGCTCCTGACCATTATCCTCTGTCCCTCGTCCATATATCTTAGCATCTTTTACAACAGGCTCAAAAGGGTTTGTTTTCCATAGTTTCAGGTCACCTGCAGGGACAACATCCATGTGTGTTACAGCCCAGATGGTTTTATCAGTTTTACCGTTTATTCGCGCAACAATATTGGGTCTTCCCTCAGCATCATATCTTTCAATAGAATCAAAACCAAAACCGTTTATTAATTCATTTAGATAATTTGCTTTTTTCATTTCCCCCTCACCGCCAGAATTGGGGTGGACGGCCGGGATTCTTATTAACCCTTTTAGTGTTTCTACCATCTCTTTTTCCATTTCCATTAACCTGTTGTCTATCATAATACATGCATGTTATAGCAGGATTAAGTATTTTTCATAATTACCTTTAAGTATTAGGAACATTATTTCATTCTTCTATGGGAAACATTAGACAGACATACATTAAAAGGGTGGCAATAGAACTTGTTAAAAAATACCCGGACACATTTAATGAGGATTATGAGCATAACAAGCAAAAGGTTGCTGAACTAACGGATGTGCCAACAGTGAGGATGAAGAACAGGATTGCAGGTTATGTAACAAGATACAGACCACAGTATAAGGGTTAAGATGAAATTAAAGGATTATAAAGAGCTATACAAACGATTAAACAATGCTGAGGATGTCAAGGTTTTGTGTAAGGAAGGCAAACTGACAAAGGACGCACTTTTTAATATATTGAGTCAAAAAATTGTGCGCTCTGCTACCAGCAGATATTACACAGTCAAAAGATATGGCAGGGACATGGTGCATGAATGGCTGAACAAAAAAAGTTTCCTCGAGATTGCTGAGAGAGTACATTTTCCACCTGTTTTAACAGCATCAATAATACTTCAGCAGTATGGAATATCAAAAAAGCGATTCTGGAAATATATAACACATCTTGAACTTGTACCCGACCAAAGATTAAAAAAAGAGCTAAAAGAGGTGGCTGAAAAGGATTTCTGTTACTCCCCGAAAGCCATGGTTTCTCAGAGGGAGCATGGAAACAGTGTTGAAAATATTGTTAAGGAATGGCTGATGAAACAGGGAATTGATTTTGAGAGAGAAAACGATTTGAAAAAAAAATACAAAAAAACACCTGATTTTCTTCTTAAAAAAATATTAAAGATAGATGGGGAAAAGATAAAATGGATAGAATGCAAAGGCAGTTTCGGAGACCTTGTGGAGATAAGGAGAAATACAAAAAAACAGTTTCTGCCCTACACAAAGATGTTTGGTCCGGGAATGGTGGTTTACTGGCATGGTTTTATTGAGGATACTGAAATAATAGAGGATGTGATTGTTAAGGACAGAAGTTTTTTTGAACAAAATATTTATACAAGCACATAGATTACTAAATAATGGATGTAAAATGTTTGGAGAAGAAAATAATTGTTCTTGGTGATCCAGATGTTGGGAAGACAAGTATTTGCAAATATGCATTTAACAGCTATGATGAGAGATATGTGAATGCCCTTGGTGCAAGGGTTTCAAAAAAAGTGATAAATGTAAACCATCCAAGATGCAGGTACATTATGAATATGATGATATGGGAATATAAGGAATGTAAATATGGGAATATAAGGAAAAAATGGAGATGAAATATGCTGATGGTGCATTCATGGTATATGATGTAACAAACAAGGAAAGCATGGAAAGAGTGGAGAATTACTGGATACCTACTTTTAAAAATGTAAATAATAATGTATCAATGGTTTTTGTTGCCAACAAAAGAGACCTCAAAGAAGGAGATTATGATGACTTTTTGGAATCAAAATATCATTCACCATATATTTTTGCATCTGCAAAAACAGGGAAAAACATTAATTTTGTTTTTGAAGAAATGGGTAAGATGCTTGCTAAACCACATTATTATAATAAAAAAAGATTGTTTGTCCCTGGTAAACTATCACCTAATGAAGCATACAATCTCATTGCTTCATCCTTTATTAATAGTATTGGAAGTAAAGACCCAGCAATACCTATATTGATGCATGAATGCAGAAAACACAATATTGAAAAAACAAACAAAAGAGGTTTAAATGTTCTTATAGAAAAATTGTCAGAGATAGAAAAAGGTTTTCTTGATAATTATACAGTGAAGAAAAATATAGCAGAAAGAAAAGGGATTACTGAGAAAATTTAGATGTTTCCTCCCTAACTTTTTCAACATATTTTTCTGCGCCTGCGGCTTGAAACGAATCCAAGGCCTTTTCCAAGAGCTTTTTTGCATTGGCATCATCTCCTTTGTGTTTATTCATTAACCCGTACTCAAAATATGTTTCTCCTAAATCATATAATATACCCAATTTTTTAAGCATAGATACTGCTTTCTCAAAGTAAAAAAACGATTTTTCAAAATCCTTTTTTATCCCATAAATAATCCCATAATGCATAAATGATGCGGCTATCATTCTTTCCTCCTTCATTTTTTTAAAAAGAGCAAATGCTTTGTTGCAGTATCCTACTGCCTCAACTATCTGTTTTCTTTTCTCATAAACCCTGCATGCATTGAGTAAACCATAACCAACACCCCTTAAATCACCAATTTTCTCTGAGATTTTTATTTTTCTGGTAGCATATTCTATACTTTTGTTATACTCATTAGCATTATAGTAAACAACACTCAGAGAATTGTAAACCTTTGATAAAGATCCGAGATCATCTCTTAATAAATCAGCAGATTTTTTAAAACACT
>JAUWIS010000119.1 GCA_030605245.1 Methanobacteriota archaeon
TGAACATAGGCCAGTCAAAGGTTGCGGTTTTTACGTTTTCGGCGGATGAGCCGTTTGACACTGCCAATGATATTAATGCGAGAAGAATGATTGTTATTATGATAATTTTTGAAGTTTTCATCTTTTGACCTGATTATAGATTATGTTTTCCCTGATATTTAATTGTTGCTCTGATGTTCTATTCACAAACCTACCATTTCAAGGAACTGTTCCGCATTTTTCACCCTGAATTTGGTAGTTTTCAGGTTTTTCAGAAAGTGTCTGTTCTCAGAGAGCAGATAATCTGCATTTATATATTCAGTAAATGCTGCGACAGCTGCATCTGATGTTTTGAGTTTTTCCTTTTCATATTTTTTAATCAAGTTTTTTGGCACTGCTGATATATCAACAACATGTACTGATGATGAAAGAATAGTATGCCTTACTTTTGATGCAAAATTTTTGTTCACCAATATTTTCAATCTCTCAATAACTTCATCCAAAATTATTGATGGCATAAAAACTTCAAATAAATCTATGTTTTCAAGAATTCTCATGCAGACAGCTTTTTCCTCCCTGAATGCAAAAATAAATATGTTGCTGTCAAGAACGATTCGCATATTTTCCTACCCAGATTTTTCCCCTAATCTTTCTCAGTTCCTTGATCTCATCCTCAGGATCAAAACTCTTGCCAGCTTTTTGTACCTTTGCCCTAATCTTTTTTATCTGCTCCTGCCATGGTCTGAAGAATCCAAGTTTTCTGAGATATCTTATTATTGCAGACCTGACAAACTCTCCTTTGCTCATGTACTCTTTTGAGTATTTGTCAAGTTCTTTACCAATAAGGTTTGGTAGTTCAACAGTTACTACTACTGTTTCACCCATGTTATGTCTCCATCCTTTTTAAAGAATTTAACTGGTCTCTAATCGCTTCTCTAATAAGTTCATTCCTGCTTACAAAATACCCTTCCTTTGTTAGCTCGTCAATACTCCTAACTATCCTTTTTGGAAGACGCACCTTCAATGTTTTGGTCATGATATCCCTGTAGTGTTTATGTAGTGTATTATATTTATAATTTTTGATTGATTTAGATAGATTACATGGTTTCAGTTGAGGGATTGCATTAGCAATCCCTCCTTCTTTTTCTTTTCCACCCAGCCACTTCTTTCTCTTAAGAAGAGAAAGAAGTTCCTGGGGGTTTAAGAAAGAGAATTAAGGGTTGCCAAAGGCAACCCTTCCTCTCTTTTCTTTTTCGCCAGACATTTTTCTTTTCTCTAAGAGAGAAAAGAAAAAGGCTGTTTTACATCGTCTCAGGCTTCAACATCCCGCCATGCAAAATCAGGTTTGAAAGAAGAAAGCCAAGTGGTGGAACAAATGCTAAAAGACCTATGTAAGGGTTTAATGACATTAACATAACCGGCGCAAGCGCATACATGAATATAACATGCAATCCTATATTTTTTCTCATGTCTTTTCTGACAAATTTTTTCATTGTTAGCATTTTTGTAACAAAGTACAATGTAATAATAGACAGAAGAATGAGAATAATGATTTGCCAGATAGAGTATTCTATCTTCAGGAATATAAACGGTGTGAAAATCAGGGAAAGATGGGCAAATGCTATAATATATGCGACTGCTCTGAAACTGTTTGATACTGTCATGCCTTGTTTTTCCACATTTACTCCAAGAGCTATTGCAACATTTTTTCCTCCTGCAATACAGTCATGATCAATATCTTTTAAGCCCCCGTTTACCATGTTCATAAATAATACCTGAGTACCGCCTATGAATGTAACAATTATTGCAAATTTTGTCAGGTTAAGAGAAACCGTTGCCGCGCCAAAAATTATCAGGAAAAATATTGCTCCTGCTACAAGAAAATCCGTACATATAATCTTTTTACTTATAAGATTGTAGATTGTACCTAGAATTTCCCCAAATATGAGTATTGATAAAAGAACAAAAAAAATTTTGAGGCTACTAAAAAAATATAATGCAAAAAACCATGATAAAATCATTGAACCGACAGCAAAAAACAATGCATTTTTTCTTTTTATTACTCTGCTAACAAGAGGTCTTTCAGATAACTCCCCTGATTTTTTATCGATTTTAACATCAATGTAATCATTGAAAACAAAACCATAAATATGGAATAGGCATCCTATTACGAAAAGAACAAAAAGTGAAAAAATACCTGTTTTATGAATGTTCCACATGCTGAGCGCACCAAGAACATGTGCTATACCTGTTAATGCCAGATTAAATGGTCGTGTTAGTTTGATGTATGCCCTTAACATTAATTTACATAAGGGTATGAAAAATTATAAATGTTTGGATATGGATAACAAGATATGGATAACAGTTATGATGTAATTGTTGTTGGGGCAGGACCCGCAGGATTAGCGTCTGCGAAAAGCTGTGCTGAACACAATTTAAAAACATTACTGATTGAGGAGCATCCTGTGATTGGGGAACCTGTTCAGTGCGGTGAGACATTCCATGTTTCCATGCTAAAAGAACTCGGTCTTGAAGATATTCCTTTTAATGAGCCGAAAAACGCCAGGATTTATTCACCAAGTAGGAAGATGATAGAAATGGTATTGGAAGATGGTGTGTCCTCTCCTCTTGTAATTGTAGAAAGAAAAATACTTGAAAAGTCTTTTGCAGTAAAGGTTGCAAATCTTGGGGTGGATATTTTCACAAAAACACCAGCAGTAGGTGTAATCAAAGAAAACGGTTTTGTGAAAGGTGTGAAGGTTTTGCATTTTGGTGAAGAAAAAAACATTAAATCAAAAATTGTGATTGATGCAACAGGCCCTAATGCATTTGTTGCAAGAAAAGCAGGATTGAATGTTTACAGGGATATTGAAAGTTTTGTTTCATGTGTACAGTTCCAGATGTCAGGTATTGACATTGATGGTAAAACAGCTGAGATATATCTTGGAGGTGTTGCACCTGGAGGATATGTCTGGATTCTACCAAAAGGCAAAGGTTTTGCAAATGTTGGAATAGGTGTAAACGGAAACATAGGGAATAAAGCATATGATTATCTTGAGTCTTTTGTTGAAAATGATGATAGGTTACGAAATGGTAGCATAATAGAGACAAATATTGGCATAGTCCCAGTAGGTGGTGCATCAGAGAAACTTGTTTCAAACGGGCTCATGCTTGTTGGTGATGCAGGAAGAATGGTTAACCCTGCAACAGGCGGTGGAATGATTTTTGCTATCAAAGCAGGAATGGCTGCTGGAAAGGTTGCATCAGATGCTTTAAAAGCAGGAGATTTTTCCGAGAAAAAACTATCAGCGTATGAAAAATTGTGGAAGAATGATATTGGAAAAAGATTCAAAGCATTTAATGCTTTAAAAAATGTTTTTCTGTCTTTATCTGACAAAGAAATTGATGATATAATTGAAGCAGTAGGTAAAATCCAGATAGACAAGGATATGACTGAGCCATGGTATCCTGTGCTGAAAAAGGTTGTTTCAATTATTATAAAAAAACCAAGGCTTGCATTGAAGTTTGGGAAGACAATAAAATATTTTGTGTGATAAAACATTTTATTTAAACATTTTCATAAACATATATATCCCCCCCCCACTCCTGTGTGTTTGCGGTGAAAAAGTATGAAAAATAAGTTGAGGAAAATAGTAAGTGTTTTTTGTGTGCTGGCAGTAGTTATTACTGCTTTTGCAGCTGTTGGAAGAAACGTAAA
>JAUWIS010000170.1 GCA_030605245.1 Methanobacteriota archaeon
ACACCAAGAAACATGCAGAAGAATCCTGAATATAAGGATGTGATTGGTGAAATCTTTTCATTCTTCAAGAAAAGGATAGAGTATGCTGAAAATAATGGTGTTGATAAAATAATAATTGACCCTGGGATAGGATTCGGCAAAAAACTTGAACATAACCTTGAGATAATAAGAAGATTAAAGGAGTTCAAAACCCTTGGAAAACCATTACTGATCGGTCCTTCAAGAAAAACATTCATAGGTCAAATATTAAATTTGCCTGTAGAGGAGCGTCTTGAGGGAACACTTGGAGCTGTTGCATTATGCATAAATAACGGCGCTGATATAATCCGGGTGCATGATGTGAAAGAATGCGTAAGAGCTGCAAAAGTCATGGATGCGGTAGTGAGACGAGAAAATTTATGAAATAAATTTTTGAGCGGATGCGACGGAAAAAAAATGCTTCATGTTTTTTTCCTAGCATGTTACGGAAAAATACAGAGTATTTTTCCTAACATCTTAGGAAAAGTCTTCTGACTTTTCCGTAAGATGTTACGGAATTTGTTTTCACAAATTCCTAACATTTTAGGAATTCACTCTGTGAATTCCGTAAAATGGAAAGTTTAACTTTCCATACAAAAATGAAACTCTGGAAAAAATACAAAACCATTTTTACTACTTATAACCTATCAATCACAGCGCTAATCATCAAAGGCAACAGCACGGTTGCATCCCCCTCTACCGTTATCTTTTTCGCTTTTTCTTTTACCTTCCCCCATGAGATTCCTTCCTTTATTCTTGCGCCGCTCAGACTTCCATCATACTCAACCGCGGTTGTGATGTACACAGCATAATCAAGACCATCCCTGAACTGGTTCCACCATATTGTATGATGCTTTGATATGCCTCCGCCAATCATGAGCGCACCTGTTTTTCCTGCTGTGAAAACAATATCACTCAACTCGTGTTCATCCCTGAACAAATCTATTTTAAAATCTTTGTGTGTCTGCCAGAACATCCAGAGGTTGCTTCCAAACGCGCCATCTGTTATCCCGGGAACAAACATGGGAATTCTGTTTTTATAGCACCAGTAAATTATACTGTTCTGATCCTTTATCCTTTTTCCAAACTCCCAAACAATTTCCTTTGTTGAATACTCCTTCTTATTTTTATACATCTCTTTTAAAATCGGCTGCATCTTTTTTTCTAGGATTATACCATAGTTTTCATTTGGAATAAGAATGTTTCCGAGCCTGTTTATCCCCTGCTTATGAAGACTTACATCGTCTGTTGAAAAATCTCCATGATAATAGTTTCTCCATACTCGCGCAAGGTCATGGTCAAGTGTGCCGCAGGTTGTTATAACAACATCAACAAGTTTTCTTTTCACAAGCTCCTTAATAACACCTCTGCATCCTGTTGCAACTATGCATGCCGGAAATGAAAGAAATTTCACACAGTTTTTTTCTTTGAGCATTTTTTCAAGAATGTTAACGCCCACATCTATTTTTTTTGCTGTAAATCCTCCTGATTTCCCCATCTGCTTAACCAAATTGTTTACATTCATGTTTTTTGATATTTCAATGTCCTCAACCTTTTTTCCCATTTTCATGTTCATTCATTCTCCATTATCTTTAGTTCAACAAGTTTTCTTCTAAGTATATGAAGCACATTCGCGTCATTTATACATTGTTGTTTTAATTCCTCAGTTTCACCATTTTTCCATAGCAATACAGGATCCTTTTTTTCATAATCAATACCCAGGTATCTGCAAACATCAATTAGTTTCCTGGATTTCAGAAGCAGGTTATTTCTTACAACATAATACAAATCAACATGTTTTCCTTTTCTATCAAAGTTTTTCTTAAATACCGCAATTCCCGATGCCATACCAAGATTAAGGAGCCTTGTTATAATCATGGGATAATCAAATGAATGTCCATTGTATGTGATTATTTTTGATGTGGGATGGCGCAGGTTTAATGATAGTAAATCCTTAATTAGATGTTTTAATAAATCTTTTTCTTCATCAGGTTTTTTTATAACATTTGCCTTTACAATATTGTCCTCTCCAACAACAGCATAACAATTTATTATACCATCATCTGCATGAAGGGACGTTGTCTCTATGTCAAGGGCAATATGATATGTCATTTTTATCACCATCGTTTTTCATTTCACGAAATTTCTTTCAGAAATTTCGTGATACTTCGGAATTTTGCTATGCAAAATTCCTCGTATTTACAAATTGTTCGCTTCGCTCACTCCGTTCGCTCATGAAAAATGCGGGGAGCCGGATTTGAACCGGCGAAGTCCTACGACACAGGGTCCCTCACAGCCTTTTTCTTCTCTTATAAAGAGAAGAAAAGGGCTGTCCTAAGCCCTGCCCCTTAGACCAGGCTCGGGTACCCCCGCACAAATAAATTTTTCCATAGGAAAAATTTATGAGCGTGGGGAAAAATTTTGTTTTTCCCCACAGAGAGCAGAATTTTTCCTCTGGAAAATTTCTGCAAGCGAGAGATTGCAGTAGCAATCTTAAGAGATAAAAAACAGAGTAAGAACTTATATTATTTTCCTCAGATACAAAACTTTATCAATCATTGAGCATATTTCAGGGTATGGGATTTGAGGATTTAACAGATATGGATAAAAGGCTGTATGAGTACATAAAAAACGGGGATTTTGTCTCAAAGAAATGGTC
>JAUWIS010000135.1 GCA_030605245.1 Methanobacteriota archaeon
AAAAAGGTATCGACTCTATCAGAAAATGAAAGAACATTATCAGGTAGAGCAGAACCATGAATTCCAAGAATAGACACGGTAAGTAGGATGAAGGCACAGAAAAAGGCAAGAGACTCAGAATCCAGTATTATGCTTCCCATAATAATAACAAATACATTGAATAATTAAAAGCTTTTTCATTTTAACGACGCCCTCTATCAAAACCCTTTTTTTCTATTTTTTATATCTAAAGTAACAAAGCTAATATGCCAGAGCATCCACTTAGCAACAGAAAAGAGACTTTTAATCCTTTTGAGATATCTATTTACTTATAATAGGGTATGCCTAACCATTCATTATACATTTTTCTTGCTTTTCGTGTATTTACTAATTCTCTCCATTCTTTATTTTTCTTTTGTATATCCCATTCTGGATGTTTTTTCCTAAGTTCATCCGCGTTGAAACGACATTCTAAATGTGGGTTATAATAATCAAAAAAATGTACAACTCCACTTAATGTACCAAAAATTATTGCTAATATCCCAAAGAATATATTGGTACCCATTATATCATCTCATATCCACAATGTTTACATGCCCAAGTATATGGGGCAGATATATTTGTTGCCATCTCTAGAGCCCGCCCACATCTAGGGCATTTTTTTTCACCAAAGAATGGATTATTTATATTGATATAAGGGATAATTCCACTTGCTACATCTGTTGCCCCTGACATAATTGCTGATGCGGTCGCAATCCCTTCCGGTGTCGGCTCTTCTTCTGCAAGAGATTTAGCACTTTCTACATCAGAAATGAGATCATCAGCCGCTACAATGAACATACGGTGTTTATCTTTTTCTTTTTGTTCCAAATTACAAACCCGTTTATCTATTTCTTTTATCTTTTTTATCCCTTCTTGCATTTTTCTCTCGAATTTAGAATATATTTCTTTCAATTTTTCAGCATCTGGCAAAAACTTTTCGCAGTAACTATACCATTCACCTCTCATTTTTCTAATAAAGTCATATAATTCTGGTTTATGCCCAAACTGTGTTATGATGTGTAGGACAAAGTGCAACTGCATTATCAAGTGTGTTAGGTCCATCATCTGCTTCTCTGATAATATGATGAACTTCTATTGGAATCATCATTTGTTTACACCAAACGCAACAATATCTTGCCTTACGCTTTGCTTCATCTTTTATAGGTTCCGGGAATGGCATCTCATTTCTCTTTCATTATCTTCTCAATCTCAACTAATTTCTCCAAGATTGTTTTATGTTCACCAACTAATTTATCCAGATACTCTTGCATTTTCTTATCCATTCTTATCCTTTCTCCTTTATTATCTTCTCAATCTCAACCAACTTCGTTGCAACACGCTTGCCTTTTTCGGTTAGGTATATCCAAACTCAGTTCGTATATCCCTCCGTTTTGGCATTATATCCAACCCCATTTTTTTTTCATTTCCTACATAGGCTTTGGCAGTATTAAAAATATTGCCTGATGCTTACGCATAGTATTTTTTCTGCACCCGTTTCCTGTGCTTGGGCACCCTGAATTGTGCCCTTTGCGTGAATACAAGGTTCAAAGCGTAATTACAAGGTTGTAATCCACCATCCACCCGTAAACCCTAACTATCCCCAAATCTATATTCCTATGATGAAAATCACAAACCTGCTTGTTTACCCAATTCTGATTCCTTTGCGCAAGCCATTTGTCACATCCCTGGGTTCCACATACCAGTATAATGGTGTTCTTGTAAAAATAGAGACAGACGAGAATGTTTTTGGGTGGGGTGAGGCTGCACCTTCAAAAAATATTACGAAAGAGACACAGGAGAGTGTTATTAAAAGTCTGAGTGAGATAAAACCCTTGATTGTTGGTGAAAACCCTTTTGAGATTGAGTCAATCATGGATAAAATAAACTATGTTTTTGGCTCATCTGCAAAGGCATCTGTAGATATAGCATTACATGATATTCTTGGAAAAAAAATTGGTCTGCCTTTGAAGAATGTTTTTGGGAATTCTCAAAATGAAATCAGGACATCAATCACGGTGAGTATCAGGGATGTGAAAAATGCTGTCGAGGATGCAAAAAAAATTGTGGATAATGGTGGAAGAAATATTAAGTTGAAGATTGGTTTGGCTCCTGATGAGGATGTAGAAAAAATTAAGGGTATCAGGGAAGCAGTTGGTTATGAGCCAAGAATCAGGGTTGATGCAAACCAGGGATACAGGGTTGAAACAGCAATCAAAACACTCAAGGAGATGGAAAGATATGAGATTGAGTTTGTTGAGCAGCCAGTGAATGCTAAAGACATAGAGGGCATGAGAAGAATTAGGAATAATGTTGGAATACCAGTGATGGCTGATGAATCCGTGCATACACCAGAGGATGCAGTAAACATTATAAAAAATGATGCGGTAGACATGATTAACATAAAAATAATGAAAACAGGATTATCAAATGCTTTAAAAATTGCAGACATATGCTCTGCTGCCGGTATAACCTGCATGGTTGGCTGCATGATTGAAACAAAAATCGGTATTACTGCCGGAACACATCTTGCTCTTGGGAAAAGAATTGTAAGATTTGCTGACCTGGATGGCCATCTTGACCTAAAGTTTGATCCTACAATAAATGGTGTGCTTACAGAAAAAGGTGTTAATAGAGTTAATGATAATCCTGGATTGGGATTGGATGTTGATGAGAAAGTGCTAAAGTCATTGATATAAAATTATGCTTTCCCATACGATTCCCCTGTTGTTATCCCTGTTGCTATTAGATGCGCGATTCTGACAGGCTCAGGCAGAGCGCCTCTCAGAGTTGTTTGTTCAATTATTTTTTCTGCTTTTTCAAAGGTTATACCTGCAAGTCCAACATAAACAGGTTTATGCTTTGTTCTGATTTTGAATATTTTGTTTTTTGTTATGATTCTATATCTTCTTTCCCAGTCTTTGAAATGTTTTTTCAATGCATTTTTTATTGAATCGTAATCCGGTTTGTTTCTTGTAATTGTTAGAACAGGAATACTGGTCTCATTGTACAATTTCTCAATATCAACAATATTGAAGCCGCCAAGTGCTGCACCATCAACCATAACACATTTTATCTGCTCCTTGAACCTGGAATTATTTATCATTTCAGAAAGTTTTTTTGTTGCATTTCTCCCATCAACAGTTACATTTGTTTTTAATATTCCTTCAAGGTAGTTGTTTCCCCTGAGAATCACAGCAACAACAGTAACATTCCTGTCACTGAATTTGAAGGGC
>JAUWIS010000115.1 GCA_030605245.1 Methanobacteriota archaeon
CTCAAAAAAGTTTGTTTTTTACATGTAATCACGATTTTGGTAACTCTTTTATATTCTGTATCTCTATTTCTGTTTTGATGCGATTAATTCAGGTTTTAGCTTTATGTGCTGCATTCGCTTTGCTTGTTTCAGGTGTAGGACTTGGTGGATATGTGCTCAGTAAGAGGATTTCATCAGTACCATGTTATGGTTGCATGGGTCTGAATCCCAAGTTCACGCCTTTTAAAGGTTTTTCGACAGAGAACATTTCTCATCCTGAATGGGTGATTGACACATTGAAGGATGATAAAATTGTTTTCATCTTTTTATGGGGTGAATACTGTTCACCCTGTGAGGCACAATGGGATGATATGAAATCTGCAGGGATTGTTAAAGGGGAAGAAAGTAATGGTGAAATCAGTGAAAAATACGAGAAGGATATCAATCTATTTTCCTTGTATGGTGGTGACCCAAAAGGAGACGAGGCTACGAATATCTATAATTCTGATAAAAGCACGCCTCCATCCGTGCCAACGACGGTTATCATAACACTTATCAAGGACAATGAAACAAATGAGGTAAAAATCGGCTGGTATTCTTTTAAAGGCTACGAATATAGTAATCCTACAATGTCATATCTAAAAAATGTTATTGAAAGTGCTGTCTATCACTATGATGAAAATAGGTCTCAATGGGTGATATGAATTGATTTATGAGGGCAGGCATCAACACATCTAAAACATTTAATGCATTCCAGACTTCTCTTCATCTTTGTTAAATCAATATTCATTGGGCAAACCTTTTTGCATAACCCGCATTCCGTGCATGTTTCATCAACCTTCGGATGAATAATGCTAATTTTGTTGAATAATGATATTAATGCACCAAACGGACAGAAATACTTACACCATCCTCTGTGTGATACGGTTATGAGTATAAAGAAAAGAACAACCATAAGCATTTTTGCCCAGAAAAACCTCCCAAAAACATACTTACTTGGATAAAGCACAAGTGTTGGTATGGTTGCTGTTAAACCGCCTATAGGGCATATCTGGGTGAATGCAAGTCTTCCTGTTATATATGTTCCAATGATTGTACCTGCGAGAACAAAGTATTTGATATATCTTAGTTTATGTTCAGTTTCAGGTTTTATTTTTATTTTTTTGTTTCTTGTGAGAAAACCAAAAATATCCTGAAGAAAACCTATTGGGCATGCCCATCCGCAGAAAAACCTGCCGAAAACAATACCTATGACCGCTATGAATCCGAAAAGGTAAACAAAAAGCAGGTAATCGCCAAGTATGGCATGCTCAAGAAGACCTATAGGACAACCAGCACCGGCAAATGGGCAGGCATAGCAGTAAAGAAAAGGATAAACAAGTCCTGTCATTCCAATAAAACCAAGATTACTTAAAATAAAAAAAGTTGTCTGGGAAATCAGCCTGTAATCACTAATTCTCATTTAAAAACCTTTTCCTAAATATGAGGATTATGCATAATGCAATTATTATCGTAAACACATCGAAACCAGGTATGCCTCCCCCGCCTCCTTCTGTTTCTGTTTTTAATGTTTTTGCATTAATTTCATCTGAATCAGAATACTGGTCGTTTGTGTCATAAACCCTGAGTTTGAAATAATATTCTGTGTCCTCTGTCAATCCTGTAACCTCCCATGATATTGTGTTCTGATTTGTAGTTGTGTTCTGATTAGTGAGCGTTTTCACAAGTGTAGTGTTGCTTGATGTGAATCCAGAAGACGTTGACATGTGTATTTCATACCTGTTAAAGTTAGAATCAGTGTTTTTAGTCCAGGAAATGCTTATAGAGGTTTCTGAGGCGGATTCAAATGTGATTGTTGGCTGTGTTGGTCCTGGGAGTGTTGTTATTTTTAGAACAACGGATGATTTAACATAAGGGTTTGTTTGTGAAGTAACTGTTAGTGTTACACTACCAGAATCATTAGGTTTTGAACCGGCAGATGAAATAACATTTACATGGACCACCCCTGTTTCATCGGAGGATAAAGTAATCTCCGATTGGTTTTGGCCAGGAAGACATACACTGCTTGTGCATGCAGTGTAACTTGCATCCCAGTCAGAAGGAAGGTTTTTCTCTAAGTAAATATCAAATGTTTCTGTTGCACTCATCATGTTTTTCATATCTATATCAAATGTTGCTGTTCCACCAGAACCAACATCCTTAGAGGTTTCATCTGATGTTAATGATACACCAAATTTGCAGATTGATGCCTGCAAAACTTCATCATCCACCTTGTAGGTAAGACCAGTTCTTCCAGCATTTTCATCTGTTTGAATAAAAACAGCAATTCCTAATTCCTTTTTGTCCCAATTACTACTTATGCTAAATGTTTTTGTGAATGCCGTTGACTCTCCTGCCTTGGAAAAAGATAATGATTCTTCTCCAAGCACGTCCCTAACAACAAACTGGTAGTATGGGCCACCATCCCCCTCAGTATAATAAACATTGTCCTCAAACACCACAAACCTTACCTTAAGATTAGATTTTTCAGGATTCGATACTGCTTTTATGTATGCTGTTATGGTTCCAATATTACCTGCTACAGAAGGACTGGGTGTTATTTCAAATGAACTGGGAACATCTAATCTTTCATCAACATCGCTCTTATATGCATCATAACACGATTTCTCATAATTATCATCGTCCCGCTCACTGGGATTTGCCCCCTCTTCCTCTATTACACCGTCAAATATCATATCCGGTGTACCTGTACCAGTAGGACCAAAATAGTATTTTGCTCTATTGCTGGAATCCTCTGTGTAAAACTCACCACCAGCATGATACTCTAAAACAGCCAGTTTTGACGGACCATACTCATCAGCTAAATCCTCTACAGCCTTTTCTGCATGTGAACAGTAATCACAACTTGTTGATGTGAAAAGTTCTGCAAGCACAACCCTCTGAGCAGAAGATTTTGTGTTTTCAGATTCTACCGGGTTCACAATCACAAGCCCGCTCAGGCAGAACATCAATACCAGACAGATTATTAGTATTTTTTTCATACTTCTCACGAAATGTAAATAACCATTAAAGGTAATAAGGTTTTTTGTGTTTTTTTTCATTCCAGCATCCCCTTAATTATAACATCTGTGGCCTGCTCCTCATTTAAACCATGCGCCATCAATGTTTCTAATTGTTTCTTGTCTATACTTCCAATAGCAGCCTCATGGGTTATTTTTGCTTTCTCATTTGACGCGCTAACTATTGGAATAGCTTTCGCAACAGCATTTCCCTGAACAATCTCTATGCAGTCTACATGACCTCTTGCATATGCTGCATTTCCCTCTGTAATGTTTGTGACCTCTGATACTGCCTTGTCTTTTACTGCAATCCTGGTTTTTATCACACTACGTGCATTTTCACCATTCAAAAGTATTCCTTCCTTAATCCTTATGTTATCCTCCTTCTTTCCATAAACCTTTGCCAGAATCTCAGTAACACTGTCTTTTTTTGCATCCACGCCATAATCAATTTCAAGTTTGCCTACTCTGCCTGTTATGAGTGTGAATGTTGTGTTAAGCTTCCCATGATTGATTATTTTTGCCTGAGGTATGACATGGGTGCCACCATAATTTCCATGAAAATGAATTTCCTCATATTTTAATGATGCACCATTTTGAATAGTGATTTTTGCATTCATGATATGTTTTACCTTAACTGCGTTTGGGAAAACACAGCATGCCTTGATGTTTGCAATACTGTTTTCCTCTAAGATTATGTCAACATATATTCTTTGTATCCCTTCCTTTGGAATCACCCCAAAACAGAAATGTATTGGCTTTTCTATTTTACAGCCTTTTTTTACAACTATTTTAGCCTTTATTCCTTCCTTTAATTCATCTGCCTTTATTATCAAACC
>JAUWIS010000143.1 GCA_030605245.1 Methanobacteriota archaeon
ACATGCAAGATAATCATCAATCGTGTGCAATATGCTGGATATTGATTCTGATTCTATTTCTGAGATTATTTTGTTTTCTTTTGTTTTTGTTCTCACAAACTGGTAGTTATCGATTTTAATGGATTTTGCTATGTTTTCTGCATTCTTTTTGTTTTTATATTCAAAAAGCATTTTACATGTTATTTTCATGTTACCCATTACAACTCACCTTTTTGATAGACGACTTACCGCCTACTAACAGCATACTGCCTAATACTATTAACCATATACCATAACATATAGATCCCATCGAGATGGAAGTCTCAACACCATGCGAACCGGCAATAAGTATTGAAGTAATACCCACAACAAAATATAGAAAACCAAAACTTTGAATGATTATTCCAACATCTGCAATGTACTCACCCCATGAAGGAGTAATCCTAAGATTTTTTGAGACAAAATATGATATTACCGAGCCTATCGAAACGAATATGGCAGTTAAAATAATCGTGGACAAACGAAAGGCGTCTATATCAACCCACCCATAGGTGATGCGCCATCTAAAAAGGAAGAAACCTATGAATAGAATCAAAAAGGGCAGTGTAAATGACGTAATAAATAGCGCCCTTTTTGGTGCAACAAAAAGATTTTTTTTATAATCAAAAATGGTAAGCATTATATCCGTAATCAAGACTACACAACAACCTGCTATGAAAAAATAAAGACCTGAAATGTCAAGCCTGCTAATTGATTGAAAGTTTTGGAGTATTCCATAGATATACACTGATACAACAAGTAATCCAAGAATACTGCAAACAACATTTACCACAGGTTTTTTTGATAATGTAGCAACAACCATTATGGCAACAAAAAAGAGTAGCCATTCAGCCATTACCGAGCTACTTGAACCATCAAAACCTTTAACGTAATACCATGTCCAAGGAAGAAAACACCCAATACAAACTAAAACTGCACCAACAATAGATATTAATCTCAAACATAATGTCTTTGTTATTTTCATTTTTCCTCCAAACATTTTAATGCCTCCGCTAAAATCTCCTTCCTTGCTTTAGGAATTGATGTTTTTATATCATACAGTTTCTCAAAATCTTTCAATATATCTTTTGATTTTTTCATTGGACGTAACACTATGTCTCCATCAGGTAAAGGCAAAATCCAGTATCGTTTATATCCCATGTTTTTTCTAACATCTTTTGGAATGTAGATTTTGCCTGTTTTATCTATGGTAACATATGTCATCTTAAAGATGATACTGTATATTTAGGTATAAACTTTTTGGGAAATTACTTCATCTGCTCCCCAACAATGTTATCAACCATAGATAGGAATTCCTCATCCTTGTTGGCTGAGATGGTTGCGCCCGCGGCGATGTTGTGTCCACCACCATGACCGCCTAAGGATTCAGCAGATGTTTTCAGTGCATTCGCCAGGTCCAGTCCCTTATCAACAAGATATCCGGTTCCCCTGGATGAAACCTTGAGCAGGTTGTTTACTTTTGAGAGTGCCAGTGTTGGTTTTTCCTGGTCAAAAAGGTATGCCATTCCTATGCCTGCAAGAACACCTGAATAATTTGAAGACTCAGAGTAAAAATACTGGATATGGTTCATTGCTTTTAGTATATCATTCAGTTTTAAAGCATATTTTTTTACCTCTTTTTCATATTCTTCCTTTATTTTTAATCCTTCCTTAAACATGTTTTTATTTAAACAAATCTCGAGTCCAAGCCCTTCATTATCTGCCCTTCCGCAGGCATTCAAAACATCCGAAAATGTTAATGCATCTGTTTCATACTCTAAGAGATAGTATGTTCCAAAGAATTTTTCAATAACATCATATTTCACATTTTGCTTTAGAAGAGACATGATTATCCTTGAATCATCAAACCGTTTGTTACCTGTTAAGTTGAAACTGTTTTTGAAAAATGGTTCTAAGCCCAGACTCAGGCCTTTTTCTTTTTTTATGAAATTGTTTTTGATTCCCTCCTCAACTATTTCCTTGTTCAGAGCTTTGAAAGGGATTTGCTTATCCCCTACTATTCCAGCAACGCATAAACCAACAAGGTCACTGTTTTTTTTATCCATGGCTTTTGCAAGCAGGAAGGATAATGTTGAGGCGCATGCCTCATCCGTCCCGTTTATTCCAAAAAAATGTGGATTGATCTGAAGTATTTTTGATTTCCTGAACTGTGCATGATGGTCAACTATTATAATTTTTGATTTTATGTCCTCCAGATCATCAATCTGACCACTACCCATGTCAAGAAACAAAACAAGAGAGTTTTTCTCATTTTTTACTCTGTCAATTGTTTTAGAACCAAGGCTTTTGACAAGTGAGACATGGAATCCTATTTTCTTTCTAAGAAGCGCATTGCACATAATGCCTGCAGCTACAATACCATCTGCATCATAATGGGAGATAATTCGCACATTTTCATGCTTCAAAATAATGTCTGACGCTGTTTTTATTTGCTCAAAAAGGGTCATGTTTACCTGCTCAGCAGCAGTCTCGCATTTTCCAATGAATACTTCCAGGTATCAGGTAAAACATTATTTCTTTTGTAGTAGCGCACAAGACGCCTGATTTTTGCTTCTATTAATGTCAGACCTCTTTTGTGTGGCAGGTCTTTTGGATTTGGTTCTAAATGCTTTGAAAGATTAACCGCTTTTTTTATAAGATCCCTCAAATCAGTTGGAATCTCAGATTTTATATTGTTCTCCTCAAGTATTTTTGTTATGCTTTTGCCTGTCACAAGTTTAACATCGGGCACAGCATACTGGTCCCTGAGTATTGTACCTGTAACAGATGGTGTTTTCCCTTCTTTCGCAAGTTTTATTATTATGCCCTCTGTTTCTTTTCCTGATAAAGTAACCCATTTCGGTTTCTCTTTCACTATCGGCTTTTTTGAGCCTGATTTCCCTTTTCTTCTAGCATGCATTCTTGCCATATTTCTTCACCTTTAAACATTCTATGCTTGACAGAAACTCATCATGACCCATTGTGTTCTTATACTTTTCCCAGCATTCATCCTGTGTGTCACAAAGAAGACAGCTTCTTCCAATAAATGTCCTCATGTTCAAAACATTTTTCTCATCCAAAGATATGAATGTATCTGCATATATTGCACCCACTACCTCTTTTGGATAAGGCA
>JAUWIS010000067.1 GCA_030605245.1 Methanobacteriota archaeon
GTATGAGGCAGGATGACTGCATTTAGGATGAAAACCAAAAGACCTAAATGGTTGAAACGAACTTTAGTCTGATGAAATAGATATTTCAAAAGTTAAGGGGATATAAAAGATATAAGAGATGTGGTAGGGTTGAGATAACTTTTGGGATAAAAGGAAAACCATTAATATTTTACTTGTTAATTACCTATTGGTGAAAAATATGAAAAGACTGGTTTCTTATCCTGAGAAATGCACAGGCTGCAGGTTTTGTGAAATGGTATGCTCACTCACAAAGGAAAATGTTGTGAATCCGAAAAAGGCAAGGATAAGGATTGAGAAAACAGATGTAAGCAGTGATGTTCCTGTTGTATGCACCCAGTGCGGAAAATGCATTGATGCCTGTCCGCAGGAGGCAATCTACAAGGACAATGATGTTGTGAAAATTGACGGTGAGAAATGTGCTGGATGTGGTTTGTGTGTTGATGCCTGCCCATACAATGTGATAACCCTGATAAACAATGTTGCTGTGAAATGTGATTTATGTGGCGGCGACCCTGTTTGTGTTAAATACTGCTCCCAGGGTGGAATAAAATTTGAGGAGGTGAAAGCATGAATGGTTACACCGGGAAGATATTGAAAATAGATTTGACGACAAAAAAAGTTTCAGCAACTGAGACACCAAAAGATTTAATCAACAATTTCCTTGGTGGGGATGGTTTTGGAACAAAACTGTTATATGATGAAGGTAGCAACGATGCTTTTTCAGAAAAAAACCCTGTTATAATAACACCATGTCTGTTCACAGGATTCCCTGTTCCAACAGCAGGCAAAACAATCTTTCACTCTAAATCACCATTGACAAACATGTATGATGAATCCGTCACAGGCGGCGGGATCGGTGCAGCAATAAAACATTCCGGGTATGATAGCATTGTGATTACAGGTAAATCAGAAAAACCATGTTATGTTTACATAGAGGATGAAAATATTGAGATAAAGGATTGTACTTTCTGGGGTAAAAATCCCAGGGAAACAGCGGAGATAATAAAAAATATGCATGGAAAAGATGTTACTGTGGCGTCCATAGGCATAGCAGGTGAAAAACTTGTCAGGTTTGCCTGTATAGACTGTGAGGATAGGCAGGCAGGCAGAGGAGGCATAGGTGCGGTTATGGGTTCAAAGAAACTGAAAGCAGTTGCTGTAAAGGGTTCAAAGGATTTAACACCTGATAACCCTAAGAAGATTCTGGAGCTTGTTGATAAATGCTATAAGTCAATGATAGAAAGCGGGGCATACAAGGATGACACAAAATATGGTACAGGTGAGTTTCTTGAATGGATGAACAATGAAAGAGGAACGCTTCCAACAAGAAACTGGTCATCAGGGACTTTTGATGGTAACAAAACGATTTCACCCTATCATTGGGCACCAAAATATGTGAAAAAAAACAAAGCATGCCTCAGTTGTGTTAAACCGTGCGGTAAACTTTTTAAGATTGAATCCGGCAAATACAAAGGAACAATATTAGATGGGATAGAATATGAAACACTTTACTCGCTTGGTTCAAACTGCGGCAACCCTGATTCTGAATCTGTTGCAAAAGCAAATGAACTCTGTGACATTTATGGTGTTGACACAATATCCTGCGGTGCTGTTATTGGTTTTGCCATGGAGATGCATGAGAAAGGAATCCTCACAAAAAATGATACGGATGGGATAGAACTAAAATTTGGGAATTCTGATGCTGTACCCATTATGGTTGAGAAAATAGCGAAAAGGGAAGGAATAGGAAATATTCTTGCAGAGGGCGTAAGGGAGGTTTCAAAGAAATTCCCGGGTTCAGAAGACTTTGCAATCCATGTTAAAGGCATGGAGCCACCTGCCTACGAGGTCAGGGGAATAAAGGGTATGGGTCTTGCATTCATGACTTCACCAAGAGGGGCATGTCATCTGAGAAGCGGTGCATACGCCCTTGAACTCACAGGGAAATTCTGGAAATTCAAGGATGTTGACAGGTTTTCATCAAAGAACAAGGGTGAGGAAATAAAATCCATGGAGGACTTCATGACAGTATATGATACACTGGGAGTCTGCAAATTTTCAAGAGGAATATTCCTTATAAACGGTGTTCTGGATTTTGTTGAAGCAGTTACAGGAATGAAACTTTCTGAGAATGAAATGCTAAAGATTGCTGAGAGAGTCAACAATCTGAAAAGAATGTACAATGTCAGGGAAGGGATAACAAGAGAATATTTCAAACTGCCTAAAAGAATCACATCCGAGCCGCTCCCGGATGGTGTTGCAAAAGGAAGTTACATAAAATTAGAGGAGGCGGAGGAAATGCTTGATGATTACTTCAAAGCGCGCGGATGGGACAAAAACGGGAATCCTACAAAGGAAAAGTTGAAGGAACTTGATTTGGAGAGTATTTGATTGTAAGACCTAAAACATAGAACTCATATTTACCAGACATCTCATACCTATATTTAAAAGAGTGCACAGAGCAGTACACCCCATTCCCCACAGCCATGCCTAACAATACTTAGGCCCATTAACCAATTTCACCTTTTTAACTCCTCTCCACATTTAAGGCATTAACAGACTCTCATTAGTCATTTACTTAGCATCTCCTCCCAGAGCTTCAATGTTTCATTTGCCTCTTTTTCATCCATAACCTGTATTGCATATCCTGCATGGACAAGAACGTACTCATCTTTTTTTGCTTCTACAAGTGAGACATTGACATCTTTGAATGTTCCGCCGAAATCCACTTTTGCATTTTTGTCTTTTATACTTACTATTTTTCCTGGTATGGCAAGACACATTAGATTATCTCCTTCATCAAATCTCCCAGTCCTTTACCATTCTTCGCATCCGTTAAAAAAATCTTTGAGTGAGGATTTATTTTTTTAAAGTCAGATACAACAGTTGTTGGTTCAACATCCATATACTTAGCTAAATCAATTTTATTTAAAACAGCTATATCACATTGTCCAAAAATTATTGGATGCTTCCTTACCATGTCCTCACCCTCAGTTATTGAAATCACAACAATTCTTTTCTCTGAGCCAAGGAGAAAATCTGCAGGGCATACAAGGTTTCCAACATTTTCAATAAAAAGTATGTCTATTTTTTCCAATGGAAGTTTTTCGATTGCATGCTCAACAAGATGCGCATCCAGATGGCATTCTTTTCCTGTGTTAACATTGACACATGGTACACCAATTTTCATAAACCTGTTATAGTCATCTTTTCCTGCAACATCACCTGCTATAGCACCTGTTTTCATTCCTTTTTTCTTAAGCATCAAACTAAGTCTTTCAATAATCATGGTTTTACCCGAGCCGATAGAGCCAAGTATGTCATATGCCTTAACATTGTTTTCTTTCAGTTTTTTTCTGTTATCATTTGCTATCCTGTTGTTTGCCTCCATAATGTCCTTTTCCATGAGAATATCTATTTTATGCACAAAACAAGAAACTGTTTTTCAGATATTAAACCTTTTTACAGTTTCTTATAGTTTCATTGAGAATAGTTTGTATGTCGTATATCCTTTTATTCGTCTCATTATTTAATCTTTTCACAAAAATATATAACCTCCCCACTCATGTGTATCTGGTGAGGAAAGATGAAAAACAAGTTGAGAAAAAAATTCTGTGTAACAACAGTTTCCATTCTTATTATTTTGCTTATCCTCTCCAATGGTGCAAAAGCAACTAATGATTCAAGCGAAAATGTAGAGTACATACTCCTCCTTTCAGACCCTCCAGATGATGTTCATTTTTATGCTGCAGAAAATCCATCCAATGATGTTTTTACTGATCAAAAACCATATCTTGACATCAAAGAGTTATGGATAGGAAACAATGATACCCTGCTTTTCATAAAATTTGTTATGTATGGAGAAATAAAAAATGCTGATAACATTACTTACACCATTTATTTTAATACCAATCAAACAAAGGATGATTTTCTTGGCATCATTAGATGTGTTGAATATAAAGATGGAAAAGCCGTGTTTGCAGGTAGAAACATTACTACATATGCCACAGAGAATACCGTTTTTTTTGAGCTCCCACTCCAATGCCTTTGGGATGAGGGTTGCATGAACAATTCTCAAATTACGGGTGGCCCGGATACAAGGGAAATTGACTGGTTTGGTGGTGGTAGCTGGTGCGATGGTGTGGGTAGATATAATTATACTATCACAAAACCTGAGGATCAGATACCAGAGATTTCAATTCTGAGTCCATTGAACAATGAGGTTGTTTCTGGAGAAATAAACATTTCAGGTGAAGCATTTGATAGGAATGGTGTAATCAAAAGGGTAGAGATTAGGATAGATGAAGGTGAATGGTTTTTTTTGAATGTTCCAGAGTCTAATACTACCAGTTGGTCTTATTCTTGGGATACTACAATGGTAGGTAATGGTCTGCACATGATTTATGCAAGGTCATGGGATGGAACACATTACTCCAATAATAGCTTTCTTACTGTTAATGTGAATAACAAAAATGAAACAACAAAAAGTTTCATTCCGGGTTTTGATATAGCAACTATACTAACTGCTATGGGAATTATTGTTGTATTAAGAAAAAGAAGAAAATATAGACATCTGCCAATGTCGAGGAATTTTAGTTTCTTATAGTTTTCTTCTTTTTTACAGTTTTTTTATTTCATTAAATCTTTCTTCCCTTAATACAGACATAATTTTGTCTGCAATTTTTTTTAATTCATCTGTTATTTCCTCTGAGTCCTTAATGGTTTTTGGCTGTACTCCAATAAAAAGGATTTTACCAGCAGAGTTAGATAAATAGTTTATCAGAAATGAGAGAGGCATCTGATGTGTGCTAATACTGACATTTTCAATCTTTTCTTCTGAAACAATTCTAAACTCACCCTGTTTCAGACCCATGTCAGATGCATCAACTATTACAAGTTTTTCTGGTTTGTTTCTTCTTATGATAGATGTAAAATTTTCAGGGACAGTACCACAGTTTAATGAAATCCAGTTTTTATCTCTAAAATTTTTGGCAATGTAGCATCCTATACCATCATCGCCTCTTAAACTGTTTCCTACACCCATTAAAATATTCATGTTAATGCACTGAACAACTTATGCAGGGGTCATATGCTCTGACAAGCATCTCAAGATTATGAATGATTCTTTTCTTAGGCATATCCAGAATTTTTTCAAGGAACATCTTTCCATCCTCCTCAAGATTCTTTAAATTCTGAGCTGTCGGTGTCAAAATATTTGCACTAGTTATGATACCTTTTTCATCAATTTTGTAATGATAGTAAAGCGTTCCACGCGGCGCCTCATTTGCACCGTAACCATCACCAGTTTTTATCTTATACTCATTTTTTTCTTTTTTGAA
>JAUWIS010000024.1 GCA_030605245.1 Methanobacteriota archaeon
CTGTGTTTTAATTCTTTCTTCACGGTTGAATGAACATCAGCATTCAAAAACACTGACTCTTTTATTGGTGCGAAACTTGTTACAAGAAACTCCTGAATGTCAGGTCCCCCTATTGCATGCTTTCCCCCTCCAAGCACATTGCCAAGGGGCCTTGGTATTTTTGATGAAAAACTTCCACCTAAATATTTGTATAATGGAAGACCAAACGAGTTTGCTGCTGCTCTGGCACAGGCAATTGATAATGCAACAGATGTATTTCCGCCAATCTTTGAGAAATTTTCAGTAGGATCAATCTCATGTATTATTTTATCAATGCCTCTCTGATCAGATGCATCTTCACCAACAAGTTTAGGAATTACTGCCTTTTTGAAAAAATTAATTGCATTGCCCACCCCGCTTTTCGGGAATGACATAACCTCATATGTTCCAACAGATGCGCCTGACGGGGCAGAGAATCTTCCAAAACCATTTGTCGTGAAAACATCAACTTCAACAGTTGGGTTTCCCCTGCTATCCAAGATTTTTCTGATGCTCAGGTCCTCAATTATTGTCATGCTTCCTCTCTTTTAACCGTAATCGGCATTGCATCCTTTTTAAGCTCAAGCATAGAAATCTGGAGTGGGTCTGTAATCTTTTTCGGAACTTTTATCAGAACAGGCGCACCCATTGAAATCTGTAATGCTCGCGCACCAATAATTGCTGCCTTCTCAAATCTTGTGTATTTCATAATCATGCATCTCTGGATAGGCACACCCATACTTTAACTTTTCGTTAAAAAAATCATTCAAATTCAGCGCCGCAGTTAGGACATTTCTTGCTTGATGCCGGAACAAGTGCGCCACAAGCACCGCAGACAACCATGTCCTCCCCAGATTCTTCCTCTTCTCCAGCAGCTTCCTCTGCCTTCTCAGGTTCTTCTACTTTTTCCTCAGCAATCTCTTCTACAATTCCCTCTGGTTTCACTTCTTCCTTTAATGCCTCTTCTATCTTTTCCTCAGCAAGTCTCTCCTCTTTTTCTTCCTCAGTAAGTTCTGATTTTACTTCCTCTTCCTTCCTTTCTTCAGCAGGTTTAACGCCCTTTGCTTCCAATAGTATTCCTAAAAGAATAATGATAAACAGAATTATCATACAGATAACAGATGCTGCAATATGAGACAAGCATCCTCCTACTGTGTACATTTTCACAACAGCATAGACCAGCGCTATCAGCCCAATTACAAGAATTATTAGCGGAGCAACCCACAGTTTTTTTGTTTTCATTTTCTCACCATTCTGATAATTAGTTACTACCTTATAAAAATTTCGTTATCCAATGTACCCTAAATCCTCTTTTTTTCTTTTTAACTCCTGTTTTTCAAGGCTTCTCATTTCTGCTGATATTCTTTCAATACTTTTTGCTTTTTTATCCAGTTGTGATAAATCAATTTTTATTCCAAGAATCGCTGTTAATATTTCAAGCATGCTCTTTGCAGCCCCAGGGTCAACAAAATAGCCAGAGGTTTCACCCATAAGACATACCCCATTAATTCCTCTAAGCATTCCCATGCCAAGCAAAAGTCCGCTCGCACCTATGATTCCACTCCCAGGCTCACCTTTTGGAAAAACAACACCGTATCCTTCCATCTCTTTCACAAGTCTATGATTTGTTGCTGCACCAAGGACTCTGTGTCTTTTGGATATTTTTCCTATTCCATAACCTCCAAGGGTGAATATTCTTTTCACACCAAACTTTTCAGCTATGTTCAAAACAACATCAGAAAGATCATACTGCCCCTCGGATGTTAAGCCCTGATGGTCACCAGAAAGCATGATTATACATGGTTTTTTCAAATAGTATAATTCATTGTTCACCTGCCTGATCACACCATCATCACCAACAAGCACCTGGGGAGGGAAATGTTTTGAGTATATCTCAGCAAGTTTTTCAGCACCTGTTTCCTTGATGAAATGGTCAACTGCAAGTTTTCCAACATTCCCAACGCCAGGCAGTCCTTCAATAAGTACAGGATTCGCAAGCCTTGGTCTGCTCGTATATCTTACAATCACATTTTCCATCTTTTCATCATCCTCCTATATTTTCCATATCTGTCCTCTGGTGAGTACCGTGCCGGTCCAGGAATTATTGTTTTCTCACCACATTTTTTGCAAACATCACTGAATGTATATTCATTACATTTTCTGCATTTCCTCATAATCATTTTCTGTGAAACTCCCCTTTACCATTATGTTCTTTAATATAATTTATTGCTTTCTCAGCAGATTTTCTGAGTATCTCCTCAGCGGGTTTATACTCAGATGCTTTTACAGTCATCTTGTATTTAGGCGCTCCGATATATTGTACAACAACATCTTTTAAGCTTTCCGCTTTTAACAATGCCTCTTTTACATGTTTCACACCATCAGGTAACGGGCATGTAACCTCCAGTATTCCTGATATCTCAACAGATGGCGGGACAATATTTTCCTTTGCTATATCTATAAAGGATTTTACCCATTCTCCTTTGAAGCCGTTTTTTTCCAGTGTTTTTTCATTTGCAGATGTTTTCTCAAGCGCAGAATACATTGAGCCATATTTTTCAATAAGTTTATACCCAAAATTTTCATAGCATTCGTTTGCATCCTTATTTATTTTTTCAGATAGTATCTCAAATAGTTTTTCTGCCTTTTTCTCATTTTTCCATTCCTGTATCTTTTCTCTTCTCTGATGCTCATTCACCTGCTTCAGGGAAAGATGCGCAACACCTTTTCCTGGCTCTACGCTAAGCACTTTGCATACCACTTTTTGTCCTTCTCTAACATGGTCTCTAATATATTTTACCCATCCTGAAGCAACCTCTGCTATATGAATAAAACCCTTAAAATCCTTATATTCATCAAGATCAATAGTTGCACCAAAATCCTCTACCTTTTTAACAGTACCTATAACAAACTCCCCGCTTTCCGGCAGTTCCCTCATTCTAGAACCTCAACAGTTTTTCCTTTTATCTCGGCCTTGCCCCCTTTTGGTACGGTAATGGTAGCACCGCAAACAAGGCATCTGACAGCAGTTGTACTTCTATCAAACAACACCTGCTCATTTCCGCAGTCCTGACATTTTACTTTTACAAATTCCCCAGTCATTTTATCCACCAATTAACTCAAATTTTTTTGCTCTGATACAGGGTCTCTGATAAGCTTTTTTGCATTTTTTGCATCTATATCGGAGCGTTATTCTCCTTGTTGGTTTCTCCCTGCCCTCAGGTTTCGCCCGCGGGAAACCCCTGTAACCCGCCATCACCCTTCTGAATCTTCTCTGACCCTGCTTCAACTCAGACGCTTTTCTTTTTTTTACCCTTTCTATCTCATGCTCAGTATGTGTTTTACATTTCGGGCAGTACATCTTGATTGTTGAAGGCATTTTCATAGAATTCTGTAAATGTTTCAATGATTATTAAAAGTTTTTATTCAAAAAAAAGATAATTATTTATACAATGACACTCATAATAAAATATAGGTGAATAATGTGAAAAAAATATTTTTATTAGGACTGGTTATAGCTTGTGTTATTTCTGCAGGATGCATAGAATGGGGCGATGGTGGAGAAACAGAGAAGGATACGCCAACCGTGCATGCAGTTGCAACATATCCTGAAGGAGAGTATCATGTAATAATAAAGTCCATATCAACACCTGTAACCGTTAGCGCGGTTATGTACATTGTCAAGGACAGTACTGGTAATGATGTACGATACGGTGATGTTGAGGATATTTACTCAAAGGATGTTGATGGTGTGATGTTTCAGGATGACGGGGATGCAAAAATTTCTGTTGATGATACCTTTATCATAAAGGGTGATGATGGTCCTGGAGAATCAGGTGGACGATTTGTTTTGAAATATACTGTGACAGGAAAAACAATGCTTAACATTCCTTTAAAAGAATAAAAAAGATGCTGAGTTTGCATAGTTGTAGCAGTTAACTCAGGCAGATTGCTTTGGCAATCTGCCATTCTTTTTCTTTTCCGCCAGTCGCTTTTCTTTTTCTTTAGAAAAAGAAAAGGGCTGCAACAAAAGGTTTAAGAACTCTGATGACATTTCTGAACTGGTGATAAATTGGCTATAGGATTTGTGTTGGTAAGTACGGCACCCGCGAAGGAACATGATGTGTACAATGAGTTGCTCAAAGTACCGGAGATTGTGGAGTTGCATCCACTGTTTGGCGAATATGATCTAATAGCAAAGATCGAGGCTGAAGATTTCAACGCCCTTGGCGAAATCGTGATAGACAAAGTCAGGGCAATATCCGGTGTCATAGACACAAAAACCCTCACAGGCATAAAATTTTGAGGTGAATCATGGCTGATTATGTAACAATACTTGGAAGCGCATTTTTCCTTGCATTTGGGATATGCTCAATAATAGCCGGGATTTTTGCAGCCTACTTCGGCTCAGGAAAAAGCAGAGGAATAGGTGGCGCATTAATCATTGTCGGGATAATATTCATTGGCCTGCTTTACTATCTGATGACAGGATACGAGGCAACAAAAACAGCATGGAACCTGCAACTAATATATGATGCTGTTATCGTAATCGTTGGCGCAGGTATAGGCGCACTCGTCGCGCTCGGAATATTTTTGGCTGCGATAATGAAGTCGTGAAATGGTAGTTAAATGCTTGGTTTATCCTGAAACTATGAGACTTTACTATAAATAGAGTAAGGAGGATTTTTGTATGGATGATTACATTTCCGACTCAAGAGAAATTTTAAACCAACTCAAAAAAAATTGGAAAAACTCGTTTTATTTTGTTGGGTACGGAATGCCTCTATGCTTTGTTACATTCCCTCTCTTCTTTCTTATAGGAATAATATACTGTTTTTATTTTGTTTATTTTTGGATGATTTTATTTTTTATGATTCTCGGAATAGGCTTATTTTTTGATTTTAAAATGAAGAGATTAACCTATAAATGCTGGTATCCTCTATCTATCTTTAAACAATCATTCAATATTTTTTATTACATAATTTTTTCTGCAATAATAGGATATATTTTCTTAATGGGAGGAATATGGGTATTAGGGTGGTTTGATTTTGGGATTTTACTGAGGACTTTCCCTAATATAGTGGTACTTCTTTTTGTCGCCTTTATTTTTAAGTACATTTTAAAGAAAAAAATGCAATCATTTACAGATAGTTTTCAAAAACATTTTAAACAAAAGAGGGAAAAAGTGATACAGTTAGTAAAAAAAGAGTTAGATTACTTAAAAATCGGCTATGCATTTGAACCAAAGAAATTAACGTTTTTTACACCGCCAAAAGACAAATTCATAATAACCCAACATAACTTTGGAATAGAAATTTTTCAGTACGGGATAAATCGATTTACAATTAATTTTAGTAGTGTCAATGATAAAAATCGAAAAACCGTACAGAAAATTCAGGAGCAAATAGACATCGGACAAAATTTAATAACATGATGATGTGTCGTCACACCAGAAAACTTATATATCCCAGTAATCTCTTTTAGTAACAATGAACCCACAAATCTATCAGGAAATCATATCTGAAATACTAAGTAAAAAACCTGTTACAAAGGATGAAATCCATAAAATAAAACTACAGTTTTGTAGAAAATATCATTTGGATAGAATTCCATCTGATCCTGATATTTTATCCCATGTAAATGAAAAGTTTTATTCTGTTTTGAAGCCTGTGCTAAGGAAAAAACCAAGCAGAACTATATCAGGTGTTGCTGTTGTAGCAGTTATGACTTCACCAGCAGAATGCCCTCATGGGAAATGTATTTACTGCCCTGGTGGTGTTGATTATGGTTCAGCGCAAAGCTACACTGGAAGGGAGCCTGCTGCTTTAAGGGCAGGAATGAACAATTTTGACCCTTTTTTGCAGGCAAAATCAAGGATTGATCAACTACAAATTATTGGCCATCCAACAGACAAGATTGATTTAATTGTTATGGGTGGGACATTCACATCAAGAAAGATTGATTATCAGGATTTTTTTGTTAAAAGATGTTTTGATGCGATGAATCAAAAGGATTCAAAATCCCTTGAGGAAGCGCAAAAAATAAACGAGAACACAAAACATAGATGTGTCGGGTTAACAATTGAGACGCGCCCTGACTGGTGCAAAAAAGAGCATGTTGAACAAATATTGCGTCTTGGCGGGACGCGGGTTGAGATTGGGATCCAGTCAACATTTGACTCCGTTTTGAAAAAAATTGAGAGAGGGCATAAAGTAAAGGATAGTGTTGATGCAACAAGAATTTTGAAGGATGCCGGTTTAAAGGTTTGCTATCATATGATGCCAGGACTGCCAGGCTCAAGCAGGGAAATGGATTTGGAGTCATTTAAAAAAATTTTTTATGATGAGCATTTCAGACCTGATATGCTCAAAATATATCCTACACTTGTTATAAAAGGAACAAAACTTTATGATTCATGGAAAAACAAAGAATACAAAGCAATGAAAACAGAGGATGCCGCTGAACTCATTGTTGAAATAAAAAAGATTGTTCCAAGATGGGTGAGAATCCAGAGAATACAGAGGGATATACCCGTTCCTTTGATTGATGATGGTGTGAAAAAAAGCAATCTCAGACAGATTGTGAAAGAAAAAATGGAAAAAATGGGGACAGCATGCAACTGCATACGATGCAGGGAGGTTGGACATAAAATGCTGAGAGGCATAATGCCAGATGTAAACAACATTAAATTGTTAAGAACTGATTATGATGCATCAGGTGGTTTAGAAATTTTTCTTTCATTTGAGGATGTTAAAAAAAATATTTTGATTGGTTTTGCGAGATTGAGAAAACCTAAAAACAAGGATCACACAATTATCAGGGAGTTGAAGATTTTTGGTCCCATGCTTCCAATAGGCGAGAAACCAGAAAACGAGTATCAGCACAGAGGGTATGGTAAAGAACTGATAAAAGAATGTGAAAGAATAACAAATGAAGAATTTGATTATAAAAAAATTCTTGTTAACTCTGGTGTTGGTGCAAGAGACTATTACAGGAAAAACGGGTACAGGAAATATTACGGAAAACGCCTTTGGCGTTTTCCTAATATTTCAGGAAAAGCCAAAGGCTTTTCCGTGAAATATGGGGTTTACATGGGAAAAAAATTATGAATAAAAGATATGGGATAAGAAAACTTGAAAAAATAGTTTGTAAATGCAGAAGATGTCTAGAATTAAACATCAAGTCTCCAAATATAGCATTAATGGGGCAGGGGAATCCAGACGCAAGATTAATGTTTGTGGCGCAGTCCCCATGTGAGTTATGTGCGTTAAAGCAAAAAATATTTTATAAAGGTTCAGGTGTAATCCTTGATAAAGGACTAAAAAGAATAAATGAATCCAGAAAAACTGTTTATATTACAAATGTATGCAAATGTCATACACCGCATAATAGAAGAAATAATACATCTGAAATAAATAATTGTAGCCAATATCTTGAGAGGGAAATCGAGATTGTTGAGCCGGAAATTATAGTGGCATTGGGAAAAGAGGCTTTCAAATGGTTTAAATGCTCTGAATGGAATGAAATGGAAAAAAGGGAAAACTATAATGTTTATGCTTTAACACATCCGGCATTCATAATAATGAGAGCGTATCTGCTGGAGGAATATTTGAGTGAATGGGAGATGTTAAAGGAATGATAAAATGAAAATAACACCATCGATGTTTGTTTGCAATCATGATTTTCTATCACTATCCCAACATTTTTCTATCCCTACGTTGTTTCTATTTTTATGAGAATGCGCCCTGAATGCGTTCCCTGTTTACTCAACAGGGTAATATATGAAGTGAGTCTTGTTGACGAAAAGTTTTCTGAGAAGGCTGTGAAAGAGGCGCTGAATATTCTTTCAAAAGAATATTCCTACAATGCTAATTCTATACTTGTCGCAACAAAGGTTCACAGAAGGGTTTATGAAATCATAGGTAATCCTGATACTTACAAAGATATAAAGGAAAGAAGCAACAAAATCGCATTAAGCCTAATTCCAAAGGCAGAGGAATTCATCAAAAATTCCAAGGATAAACTCAGGGCGGCAGTAATATGTGCTGTTGTCGGCAATGTTTTTGATTTCGGCATAAAATCAAGTATTGCCGCACCTGAAAAACTTGGGGATAACTTTGAGAAAATGTGCGGAAACGGTTTGGATATGGATGACACTGGAAAAATAAAAAAATATCTGAAAAAAAACAGCAGGATTTTGCTTTTTACTGATAACTGTGGAGAGATTGTTTTTGACAAACTCCTGTGCAAGGAGATAAAAAAATTTGGTTGTGATCTTACAATTGTTGTTAAAGAAAAACCCATAATGAATGATGCAACACTTGAGGATGCAGAGTCACTCGATTTCAAAAATGTTGTTGATAGAATAACAACAAGTTCAAATGCTGTTGGCATAGATTTTAATGAAATCTCTGATGAATTAAAAAACAGGATAGAAAATGCTGATTTGCTCATATGCAAGGGCATGGGGATGTATGAGGCATTTTGTGAGAAAAAATACAGACCAATTGTTTATATTCTTAGGACAAAATGCAGAC
>JAUWIS010000091.1 GCA_030605245.1 Methanobacteriota archaeon
AAGTTTGCATAGCAAACTTTGCTCCCTGCGGGGAAAAACTTTGTTTTTCCCCGCGCTCACAAATTTTTGCGCAGCAAAAATTTGTTCGTGCAGAGGTAGCTAAGCCCGGTTTAAGGCGCCGGCCTTGAGCAGCCTTTTTCTTTTTCTAAAGAAAAAGAAAAACGCTGGCGAAAAAGAAAAAGAACAGCCCACTTAACTATGGAATTGCCTTGCAATTCCATACGTTGCTAGGAAAATGCCTAAGGCATTTTCCGTCGCATCAGTGGGCTTAGGCAATTTGCCTTTGGCAAACTGCCATTCTCTTTTCTTTCCGCCAAGGCTGAATGTGAGCCGGTGGCGCTTTGCGCCGCGGGAGTTCGAATCTCCCCCTCTGCGTTTTTAAATTGTGAGCAGAGCGAACAATTTAAAAATACGAGGAATTTCCGCTAGGAAATTCCGAAGTATTTGAAAGATTGCGCCAGCAATTTTTCATTATTAGGCGAGTGAAACAAGTAATTTAAAAGGAACAAGAAAATTAGGAGTAAAAAATGGAAATCGAAAAAATAAAGGATAAGGTTTTGTCATGCAGAAAATGTGAACTCTGGAAAACAAGAACGAATCCTGTTTTTGGTGAAGGAGATATTAATGCAAAAATAATGTTTGTTGGTGAAGCGCCTGGGTACAATGAGGACAAAACAGGTCATCCTTTCTGCGGGAAAGCTGGAAAAGTTTTGGATAGACTCTTAGGTTCTGTTAATATTAAGAGGAACGAAGTTTTTATCAGCAATATCTTGAAATGCAGGCCCCCGAATAACAGGAATCCAAAGGATGAGGAAATAAATGCCTGCTCTCCATTTCTTGATAAACAAATTAGTGTTATCAAACCTTCTACAATATGCTGTCTTGGGAATTTTGCCGCAGGATATATTATGAAAAAATTTGGTTTAAAAAACAGGGTTCAGGGAATAAGCAGACTCCATGGCCAAGTTTTTTTACACAATTCCCTTTTTGGAAAACTCAGAATTATTCCTCTTTACCATCCTGCTGCTGCAGTATACAATCCCAATATGCTTGAGGTACTCAGAGAAGATTTTAAGGTTTTATCTGATAAAAAACAGGGATAAAATAAACATAAGCAGGAGTGCTATAAAAGTAGGTATGATTGCTGCCTTTAGGAAATCCTGATATTTTATTTTAAAGTATTCAGTTGATACAGATACACAGGGATGGACTGGTGAGATAACATAACCAATGAATATTGAAAAAAATGTGATAACAAAAACGAGTGGAGACATGGATGACAGGCCCGAGGTTGCTAAGTAGGTTGGTATGACAATGGATGCAGGTACCTGTACCCTGCCTGTAACCATGCCTAAAAGAAAACTGATGAACACACAAAGCATTATGTTTGGAAGAGTTAAACCTGAGATTAATTCAGGAACACCTGATGCTTTAAATATGTTGATAAAAACAAACATTCCAATTATAATAAATACAAAATTCCAGGGTTTCATATTTTTACTGATGTGTATGATGCTGCTTAAGTTCAGGTTGCCAAGGACAAATGCGAGAATAAAGGATACTGCAACTGCAATAACAAGACTTATTTCCCTCACAGGCAATTCAAACATACTCTGAATCAAAAAATCAATTAAAGGTGCTATTAAAATTACAAACAATGGAAATATGAGTTTTTTTAATGAAAATTTTTTTGTGTATTTTATTTTCCCACCCGCATTTCTGAGGAAGAAAATGTAGCCTAAAAGGACTGTGAAAATAAAAAATGGCAATAGATATGGTAAAACAGTGTAAACATCCAAGCCTGCTATTTTAGTTGAAACAATCAAAAATGCAGAGAGGGGATATATTAAAAGAAACGCGTGCCTGAACCAGACATTCAAAGCAGCCTTGTTTTCAGGGTTAACACCGATACCCCCTTTTTCAACCAAAGGTGCAGAGAGAAGCGCTCCTCCTGGCATAGGAAGCATCCCGATTAAGGCAGGTGAAAACATGAGAAACTTTTTTTTGCCTATTCTGAGATTGTTTACAAGGTCATCCATCTTACCCGAGATTTCTAATGCACCGCCAATCAATGGTATAATACCCATAGCAAAAGCAAGTAAGATGACAGAAGAATCAGTTAATGTTTCCCAGATTTTTATCCCAATATTATATGGTGAAACTGTAAAAATCCCTAATGTTATACTTGCAGCGAAAAGTGATAATGCCAAATTTTTTCTTGAGACAAGCAGAAGCACTGCGATTGAAACGAAAAAGCCGAGCCAGGTCAGATACATAAAAACAGGAATGGGTAAGGAAAGGATATATTTTTTGGTTAAAAATAAATAGGATGCAAATGGTTACCATGTATAAGATGAAACACATAAACTACAAGGATGTAAAAGCAGAAAGAGTGGAAGAAGGCGCTAAGGATACAACAATAAGATGGCTTATTACATCTAAGGACGGCGCAAACCATTTTGCAATGCGAGAATTTGAAATCAAATCAAAAGGATACACACCATTGCATAAACATGACTGGGAGCATGAAGTTTTCATTTTGGAAGGAAAAGGTATTGTGATAAGCAATGGAAAAGAGGAAAGGTTTAAGAAAGGCGATGTGTTTTTTATACCATCAATGGAAGAACATCAGTTTAAAAATACTGGTAAAAAAATGTTAAAGTTTCTTTGTTTGATACCATATAAGGAGGATTAAATGACAGACTACTCAAAGGCAGGAAAGGTGAAAACAGAAAAGGTTGAATTCAAACTCACAACATTTCCTTCCAGGAAACATAATCCTGTTATTGAATGGAGTTATCCTGAGTTTCAATGCCTGTGCCCTGTTTCAGAGCGCCATGACCAGGGCGTTGTTAAAATAAGGTACAAGCCAAAAAACAGTATTCTGGAAAGCAAATCTGTCAGGGATTACCTTTCAAAATGGAGAAACAAAAAAACATGGCAGGAGTATGTTACAGATGAAATCGCATCTGTGCTTTACAAAGCCTGCGCTCCTGAATGGCTCATTGTTGAGATTGAATGGGCGCCGAGAGGAGGAATATTTGCTAAAACTGTGTCAGAAAAAGGGAAAACGCAAAAAAGATAGATAGAAAAGATAGAACTCTAAACCCCTCTTACATCACAGCTGGTAAAATACGATTCTATCTCATTCAATGTTTCATACAGGTATTCTTTTGAATAAGGTTTGACTGACTCCATTTCTTTTGATATGAATGGTGGATTTTTTTCAAACTGCTGAAGATAGTATCTTTTTGAGCCTTCAATCCATTTTGCGATTTCTACAATATCATTTTTTTCAAGCAGTGTTGGAACAAATGTTGTTTTGAACTCATAATCCGGTGCTTTGTTTTTGATGAGTTCAATAGATTTTTCAATAGAACTAATATCTACTTTTACGCCTGCGAGTTTATCATATTTTTCCTTTGGCGCTTTAACATCCATGTCAATGTAATCCACAAGATTGTTTTCCAATAATTCATCTATCTTTTCTGGATTTGTTCCGTTTGTATCAAGCTTTACAAGATAACCCATGTCTTTCACCTTTCTAATGAAATCAGAAAGATCATTCTGAAGTGTTGGCTCACCACCTGTTATAACAACTGCCTCTAAGACATTTTTTCTTTTTTCCAAAAAATCTAAAACTTCTGACTCAGGTATAACTGGCAGTTCCTCAAAAACAATTTTTTTGTTGTAGCAAAAAGGGCATCTGAAGTTGCATCCCATAGTCCATATTATAGCAGAGATATGCTCAGGGTAATCAAGCAATGATGTTTTCTGCAATCCCCCTATTCTCATGGCTTCACATTCCCTTTTACAGAATCAAATGTTTTCCTGTCATTAAATTCCTGCTGTTTACCGGCATTCCACTGCTCAACAGGTCTGAGGTAGCCAACAACCCTTGAGTAAACCTCGCAGGATGTGTTTTTACCTTCCTCCTTGCAGGTTGGACAATAAAAATGTTTACCTGACATGTAACCATGCTCCGAGCATATAGAAAATGTTGGTGTAATCGTATAGTATGGGAGACTATAGTTTTCTGCTACTTTTCTCACAAGTTTTTTTACAGCTCCCGGAGATGGTTTTTCTTCCCCAAGGAATATGTGCAGGACAGTACCACCTGTATATCTTGTCTGTAATGGATCCTGAAGGTCAAGTGCCTCAAAGACATCATCTGTGTAACCGACAGGTAATTGTGAAGAATTTGTGTAATACGGCTCCGCCTTTTCTCCGTTGTTTGAATATTTTTCCTGATTGTAAACCCTTATGTCAGGATACTCTTTTTTATCAATTCTTGCCAGCCTGTAACTTGTGCCTTCCGCAGGTGTTGCCTCAAGATTAAATATGTTACCTGTTTCCTGCTGAAAATCTGAAAGACGCTTCCTCATGTAATCAAGAACCTTTTCTGCGAATTCCAACC
>JAUWIS010000142.1 GCA_030605245.1 Methanobacteriota archaeon
CTTGTTTGAGACATTCAAGGATAGGCATATTGAAAATTGTTCCATAGAGCATGTTTCAGATGATGAGATGATAGAGATGATAAAGGCAAGGGTCAAAAAAGCGGGTGGAGTTTTTCCCTTTGATGAAAATATTGTGAAAAACATTATACGAGAAAGTGAAACACCTAGGATTGTTCTTGAAAAACTGATGATGCTTGCATCCCAGGAAAAAGAAAAAAAGATTGAAAAAACATTGTCGTTGAATTTAGAAAATCTTTCAGGACAGCAGAAAAAAATCATTCATCTTCTCTCAGCTCGTCCTATGCCCGCAAAGGAAATTGCAGAGGCGCTTTCCACAACCCCCTCAGGAATCAGGGGTCAGTTGAACAGGTTGAGCTCCATGGATTTCCTTAAGCAAAAAGGATGCAGGATGCCGGTTGTTGAAAAAAGGGATGGTAAATGGCAGATTCATCCTGAGTTTAAGGTGGCATCTAATACTCAAGACCACGGCAAATTATTTTATCCCTGAATCGTATATCTCATTATGGCCCAAGTGGGTGTAATATATGGTACTACAGACACAACAACTTTCAGGTTTGCTGTTTCAGGAGATGTAAAAAGAAATAGTTATGTTCAGATTGAGCATCCTGAAGGCAGGTTGTTAGCCCTTGTTACAGATGTTTCTTCTTATTCTGACATAACCTTTGAGGATGCAAAGAAAATATTCTCGGGTGTACAAATAAAAAAGGAGGGCAGGTTATCTGCTGTTGCTTCCGTTATTGGTTACAGGGATAAAAGAAAAATTCTCCAAACACCCAGGACCCCTTCCAAACCAGGAAGCCCTGTCTATACTGCTGATGAAAGCCTGATCAGGGATGTTTTAGGGCTTAGCAAAGAAGGGATATACCTTGGTCTGCTCAGATGGCATAGTAACATTCCTGTTTGCCTGGATCCAAAGTCTCTGACAGAGAAGCATATCAGTATTCTGGCAAAAACAGGGAGCGGAAAATCATATCTTGTAGGGGTTCTGATTGAGGAACTAATCAAGCATGCCATCCCTGTCATTGTTATCGACCCGCATAGCGAGTACTCCTCTCTTATTCATCCAAACCTTGATGAAAAAGAGATTGAGACAATGAAAAAATTCAGGGTAAAACCAAAAGGGTATGCTGAACATATTGCTATTTACTCACCAGATACCAAAACCAATCCAAATGCACTGCCTTTAAAGTTCAGCGATATTAACATGGACTCTGAACAGATATTTGAGCTTGCATCCATGAAAAACCCTGTACACAGGAGCATGCTCAGACGGGTTATTAATGAATTAAAGCCAAGGAAGGCATATTACACCCTAAATGATATAAAAGAGGCAATAAAGGAGGATTCTAATAATGCAAAATGGGGTGTTGTAAATTCCTTGGAATCCTTATTATCCACCCACCTGTTTTCAGAATCAGGAATGACTCCTTCAGATCTTGTTAAAGAACAACAGGCGACGATAATAAATCTCAGAGGTGCAGGTCCTGAAACCCAGGAAATCATTGTTGCCCTGATCGCCAGGTCATTGTTTAATATGAGAAAGCTAAGGAAAATACCGAAAACAATGGTTGTTGTTGAGGAGGCACATAATTTCTGTCCGCAGTCAGGGAATGCAAAATCCTCCTCTGTTCTTAGAACCATAGCTTCTGAAGGGAGAAAGTTTGGTCTTGGAATGGCTGTTGTAAGTCAGCGTCCGGCAATTGTTGATAAAAACATTTTATCCCAGTGTGGAGTGCAAATAATTTTGAAGGTTACAAACCCGAATGATTTAAAGGCAATCATAAGTTCCTTTGAAGGATTAAGTTCTTCCGCATTTGATGAAATCCAGCGCCTTCCTGTTGGTGGTGGAATTGTTGTTGGGGGAAACATATCCATGCCGGTTCTTACAGATATCCGGGTGAGAGAAACACGGCATGGTACAGAAGAAGTCATAGAACCCTCCTTTGAAACTAAAGTCAAAATAGAGGAGCCGGTAGAAAAAATAGAAGAAACTATAGTTGAGGAAATTAAACCCAAGGAAGAAAAGAAACAAAAGAAAAGAAAGGGGCTTTTTGCTAAATATTTTATGGAAAAGGATAAATAGATTTAATAGTTTGTATTATATTCCCCTTTTGTGAAATTATGAAAGAAAAAAAGGAAAAAAACATTGAAGATTTACCAGGTGTCGGTGGTACAACCGCTGAGCGTCTCAGGGAGGCAGGGTATTCTGATCTGATGGCGATAGCTGTTGCGTCACCTGCCGAGCTTGCGGAGATTGAAGGAATAAGTGAAGGAACCGCTGTGAAAATTATTTCAGGTGCCAGAAGAGAGGCTGATGTGGGTGGTTTTGAGACCGGCGACATGGTAATGGAAAGGAGAAAAAAAGTCGGAAAACTCACAAGCGGTTCATCTGTTTTTAATGAATTAATTGGCGGCGGTTTTGAAACACAGAGTATCACAGAACTCTATGGGGAGTTCGGTTCAGGAAAAACACAAATAGCGCATCAGCTTGCCGTTTCCGTTCAGTTACCGGAAGAAAAAGGTGGGTTAAATGGTGAAGCAATAATCATTGATACGGAAAACACATTCAGACCCGAGCGAATTGTTCAGATGGCAAAAGCATTGGATATGGATCCTGATGAGACACTTAAAAAAATCAGGGTTGCGCGGGCATACAACTCCCATCATCAGACACTTCTTGTTGAAAAAGCGTCTGAGGTTGTGAAGGAAAATCCCGTAAAATTGCTTATAGTTGATAGTCTTACAGCGCATTTCAGGGCAGAGTATATCGGCAGAGGCGCCTTAGCAAACAGGCAGCAGAAGCTTAACAAGCACATGCATGATTTACTCAGGTTCGGATACCTGAACAATGCTGTTGTGGCTGTTACAAATCAGGTTCAGGCAAATCCTGCGCTCATGTTTGGTGACCCGACGAGGCCTATCGGCGGGCATATTGTTGGTCATACTGCAACATTTAGACTTTATCTCCGAAAAAGCAAGGCCGGGAAAAGGATCGCGCGTCTGATTGATTCCCCCTATCTGCCTGAAGGAGAAGCAGTTATTCTGTTGTGTGAGGATGGTGTTAGGGACGCATGATTAGTATATCTACAGCGGGAGTAAGTAAAAGAAATGATTAAAATGGAGCCAAAAGACTATAAAAACAGAAC
>JAUWIS010000137.1 GCA_030605245.1 Methanobacteriota archaeon
ATCTCCACAAAAGGGGCTTTAAAGATGCTGATAGTGCCATCTTTGATGACTATTGCAGCACCATTGCTTGTAGGTTTTATTCTTGGAAAGTATGCGCTCGGTGGTTTTTTGATTGGGGCGATAGGCTGTGGTTTTATGCTTGCGATAACAATGGCTAATGCCGGCGGGTCCTGGGATAATGCTAAGAAATGGATTGAGGCAGGTAATTTTGGTGGGAAAGGCTCTGATGCGCATAAGGCATCTGTTATTGGTGACACAGTTGGTGACCCTATGAAGGATACCGCAGGTCCTTCTTTGAATATTATGATAAAACTTATGTCAGTAATCTCCCTTGTGTTTGCTCCTGTTTTAGCACACTGTTATGGACTTATATAGGAAAAGGATATATAGAAAGCAGTATATACTGAAAGGATAATGGTGATAGTATGTATATGATGACAGAGAATATGGAGACAGTCAGGATTTCCCCTGAGAAACTGAATAAAAAATTGGATAATATTATAGAGGAACTTGTGCGTGAAAACTTTGAGGGGAGGCTGGTTAACGGTGCCTTAACCATTCTTGTTACAGATGTTGAAAATGTTGGAGGTGGAAAAATGGTGCATGGTGACGGTGGTGTTTACCAGAAAGTAAAATTTAATGCTCTTGTTACCAAACCTGAGATTCAGGAGGTTATAGAAGGATCTGTCTGTGATGTACTGAGTTTTGGTGCTTTCGTGCGATTCGGGGCTTTGGATGGACTTGTACACATAAGTCAGGTAACTGATGACAGGATAAATTTTGATTCCGGTAACAAAAAACTTGTTGGCAAATCCACAAAAAATGAATTAAAAATTGAGGATACAGTCAGAGCACGAATTGTTACATTAAGTCTGAATGAGAGAAGTCCCAGGGAGAGCAGAATAGGGCTGACAATGAGACAGAACGGAATGGGTAAGCTGGAATGGATTGAGGAAAGCAGAAAAAAGCCTGAAGAGAAAAAAGAAAAGAAGGCTGAAAAAAAGAAAAAGAAGGTGAAGAAATGAAGGCATGTAAAAACTGCAGGATGCTTACAGGAGAAAATAAATGCCCTAATTGTGGTGGGCCTGTTTCAAAGAACTGGAAAGGATACCTTATAGTACTGGATCATTCAAAATCAAGGATCGCAAAAAAAATGGGCATAGAGCTTAATGGAAAGTTTGCGTTGAAGGTTGGATAAATTGTACAAACTCCCGGGACATCTTAGAAATGAACTGAAAAAACCTCTTGGAAAAATCCTGAACGAAGAAGAGATGTTTGGGAAAATAAAAAACAAAAAGGTTACATCTGTTGGTGATGTTGTGACATTAACAATGTATGAGTCAGGGATAATTCCTGATTTAGGAATTGTGGATTTCAAAAGCATGAGAAAGATGTCAGATAATCTGAAAGAAAAGATATCAGCCATGAAAGCAGAGATAATAAAAGTAGATAATCCCTCTGGAACCATAACAGATGAAATGTGGAATGCAATTAAAGAAGCATATAATAGGGATGAAAAAACAAGGATTGAGGTTAATGGTGAAGAAGACCTTGCCGCACTGGCCTGCATCTTCCTTGCACCAATGGACACTGTTATCGTTTATGGTCTGCCTGAAAAAGGGGTTGTTGCCGTGAATGTAACAGAAGAAAAAAAACAATTAGTAGGAAAAATATTAGAGAAAATGGGTGAGAAACATGGAAGTTGAAATCATATCAAGGAAAGAAAATAGTTTGCTGGAAAGAACAGAACTCAGGTTCAGGAGCAGGCATGCAAATGTGTCTACACCAAAAAGAAATGAGATAAAGGAAAAACTGGCGGAGATTATAGGTGTGAACAAAGGGAACATTGTCATTGACAACATAAAGCCGGAGTTTGGTAAATCTGAAAGTATTGGATATGCCAAGGTTTACAAAAAAATAGACAAGGCAAAAGAACTGGAGAGGGATTACATACTAAAGAGAAACAATCTGTTTGAGAAAAAGGAGAAGAAAACTGAAAAAGGAGAAGGGGGAGAAAAAGAAAAGAAAGAAGAGGGGAAAGAGAAAAAGAAAACTGAGAAAAAAGAAGAGGTAAAAGAAAAGAGGGAGAAAATTGAAAAAGAAGAAAGAAAGCATGAGGAAAAAGCAAAACCAAAAAAAGGGGAGATAGAGAAAAGGGAAGAGAAAACAAAGGGAAAAGGAAAAGGATCTGAAGAAAAAGAAAAGAAAGAAGAGGGAACTAAGGGAAAAGAAAAAATAGAGGAACATAAAAAATCTGAAGGAAAGAAAAAAGAAGAAGAGAAGAAAGTAAAATCGAAAGAGGAAAAAACAAAAAAGTCTGAGGAAAAGAAGTAGGCAGGTGAAAAAATGGCGGAAAAAGAAAAGAAGAAAGAAAAAAAACAGGTGAAAAAGATTCACAGTTACTATGAAATCAAAGATGGGAAACTTGAGCGGAAAAACAGAAACTGCCCTAAATGCGGGCCTGGGGTTTTCCTTGCAGAGCATTCTGACAGGTTCTCCTGCGGGAAATGCGGGTACACAGAGATGAAGAAGAAATAAGCGGTTGTATTTTAGTCTTCTAAGAGGGAGAGAAACTATTTATCTGTGTTTCAACAGTTAATCAGCACCGCATACCTCGCATTAAAAATAAGTGGATCTTGCCATCCACCATTTGAAACACCTTTCTCCAGCTCATAAGCATCCGTCATACCATCATTATCCTTTTACTAACCAAATAATTCCAAGTAATAAGACATACACCATTGCGGCAAGAATCATCAATGCTAACAGCCTCCTTTTGCCAACTAAATATAAAAATGCTGTTGTAAATATAATGGATGGTAAAGTAAACGCAAGTTCCCCGTATAACCACTCCCCTGGCTCTATTGGATGAATATTAGGGGCGTGATAACCTACTATCACCCATGATGATAGTAGAGACATGCCCATCAATATACAAGATATCGCTATCATTATCCATGGTATAATTTTTTTACCTTTTCTTTTTATCCATAGCATTGTTAATATAAAGAGCAAGATAATTGCTCCTCCACAATATATCAATATTCCTTCAAGAGGCCATGCACCAATCATATTATTTTCCATATCTTTTTCACCACCTTCATAAATATGTTACTTCTGCTAATTCACTATCACTTATCTGTGGATGTGATTCACCAACCACCTTATCGATACCGTACATTCTCAACACATTATGTGTAGCAGCATCATAGCCTTTGTCAAACGCATAATCAATAGA
>JAUWIS010000016.1 GCA_030605245.1 Methanobacteriota archaeon
CTTTATGAATAAAAGTTTAGTGAATTCATAGAATGCGGTTTTAGGTGCTACTTTATGTTTTCTCCATATTATGTTATGACATATTTGGAATATGCCATTTAACATATCTATTTCTGGTACATTAAATTCAAAAATATTCTCGAGATTATCAATATTCTTCAAGGAATTGTAACTTATATACTCCTTTAATTTTTTATATTTTTCATTATCATCTAAAAAATCATCAAAAGTTAATTCTAAAATTGGTTTTGTTTGATCCGTTAAAACTAATTGTGTTTTTATGCCATTTGTTATTAGACAATATTTTATTGGGTTAGACCCAATATATCCTCTATTAACAATAATTGCATAATCCTGTGCCTCTTGAACAAATTCATTAATATCTTTTTCAGGATGTTTTACTTCTATTATTAAAGACCAAATCTTATTAATTTTTATAGCATAATCAGGTCTGTGAAGTCTTTGTTTTAATCCTTTCCCGATTGAATGATAAGGTAGAGTGTGTTTTGTAAAAATATTTACGTCTTTATAACCTAATTCTTTAAGTAATCGTATAACAAAAAACTGCTCTACATCGCTTTCATTCCTTAAGTTTTCTTTATTACAAAAAATGTTTTTATTTGACATTTTTATCACCATAATCTTGTTTCATTTGTTTTTCCATACCTTTTTACTCACAATTGCGTATGATTCCTATTTCACGCATTTTTTGTTCGCTTACCCCTCCATTTTGGAAGTTAAAGTACGGTTTTATTAAATTGGATTCCATATACTCTATAGGCTTAGGTGTTAAAAATCTTTTGCCTCAATTGCCTCAAGAAAGATATAAGATAATTTAGAGGTAGTAGATTGCCATACAAAATCGTTTAATCATATTTTTCCCATTTTTTCCATTTCGTGGGCCCATATTTTTCATATCCTTCAATAACAACTGGTTTTTTATTATTGTATTCTGCCGCAGTGATAACATTTTTCCCAAGTTTTTTTCCTGTTTCATAAACCTCATGCAACAAGTCCCTGTACCGGTAATCCCTTAGAAGATGATGGTCAAGTATCATTGTTTTAAAATCCATTTTTTCCACAATTCTTTTTAAATTTTTTATTGATTTCCTTAGATTCTCGTATGACATAATGTAACCAAGAAGATATGTTGGAGGGCCATCAATTATAAGAACATCAGGGTTTTCTTTTATAATCATATCAGCATATTCCTTCAGATATGGTCCATCAATATCTGATGTGAAAAAAATCTTTTCCCTGTTTTCTATTATTACACCGACAACAAAACCAAGTTTTGTGTTTCTAGTGCCATGCCACAACGGTTTTGTGAATCTTATTTTTGTGCTGCCAAACTTGAATTCCCTGTTATCTGCATAAGATATTTCATTTCCTTTAACCAGGTCAAGAAAATATTTTGCCCTTTTCTTCTGGCTCTTGTTTATGTTTTTTTCAGGATGCTTTATTAAAAGTTTTTTTCCATTGTACAAATTCCCTTCAGGGATGTGATGATCGTAATGATAATGCGTTATGATGGTAATGTCAGTGTTCTTCATTGATTCCCTTATTTTTCTTTCATACCTCTCAACAAGCATCAGCCTGCTGTACAGTGGTATGGGGAAGGAGTTTGTTTCTATGGCAACACCAGGGTCTATAACAATTTTTACATCATTTGTTATAATCTTTGTGCACATGCTTTTTACGCCAAATGAGTCAAAAGCAACAAAATCAATCAAGGCAATCCTCCAAAAAATCTTTTTACCCCGTCTACATCAATCATAACAACCATTCCAAGAAACCTTTTATCCCATCAACATCAATCATAGCAACCCTTCCAAAAAATCTTTTTACATTGTTTGTATTAGTCATAGTAGCCCTTCAAGAAAAATTTTCACCTCATCCACATTTCTCAGATAGTATTCCGCATTTGTTTTTTTTACTTTTTCTGAAACAAGAACAGTTACACCTTTGTTCCTCAGTACAGTGAATGCATCCTCATCTGTCCTGTCATCGCCAACATACACAGGTGTTCCTTTCTTTCTAATTGCATCAATCACCCATTTTACAGCCTTTCCTTTGTTCCATTCAATGTTTGGCCTGAGTTCAAAAACCTTTTTACCATGGGTGATTTTTATTTTCCCTTCCTCAACATAAGATGCTACAACCTCGTCAAATATTTTCTCCAACTCTATAAAATCATCATCTGAAACCATCCTGTAATGAACAGATGCCGTAACCCCTTTGTTCTCAACAATTGAGCCTTTTATATGACCTACCCTACTCTGCATTTGTTCACAGATTTCCGCTATCGCAGGTTTTATCTTTTCAGCATCCGGGTTCACAAGTTTTACATCATTGCTTATCTCAAAACCATGATTCCCAGCATAATAAATGTTTTCAACATCCACAAGTTTTTTCACATCCTCCAATGACCTGCCGCTTATGATCGCCAGGGGATACCTTTTCGATATTTTTTTCAAAATCCTTCTCATATCATCAGAAAGAACAGCAAGTTCGGGACGCGAAACAATCGGCGTGAGCGTTCCATCATAATCCAGAAGCAGGATAAGTTTTTTATTTTTTATTTCATCCAATGAATCAAATAGATGCTTCAATTTAATCACTTTCCTCTTTGTAATTCGTCTTTTAGAATTTTATATAGGATTGAAATAACATAAACCTTCTGCATACCTTTTTAAAACAGAAAATACATATTATCTAATATGCGACAGAAAATTGCTATCATCGCCATAGTCTTATTATTAGTCATAATTAACATGCCCTCCTTAGCCTTGCATGCCAACCCTACTGATAACTCTATAAAAATATCACAAAAAACCAAGGTAATTTCTGTTTGGAAAGACGATATGAGAGTGACAAATGATTCCGCGAACTCGTATCGGCCTGATATTGTTGTTGACTCTCAGAATAATATCCACATAATTTGGAAAGATACTAAAGAAAAGGGTGGGATTTTTTATAAGACATATAACAAAACAAATTGGAGTGATGATTTGTTATTAAATCCTAATCCACCTAAGTGGGGGCACTGTCCCACCATAGCAATAGGCTTATATAACAATATTCACATAGCGTTCCTAGCCCAGCCAGCTGATAGTTATAACGAAGAAATTTGGTACACCGTGTATAATGGCAGTAGTTGGAGCACACCATTACGTCTCACAACTAATTCTGGTCTTTCTCCGAGTTGGATGCCTCAAATAGGACCAAGAATAGTTGCTGATTCAAAAGGTTATGTTTACATTTTCTGGACTGATACTTCCGACACTTATCCTGATGGAAGGGATATAACATACGTCTACTATAATGGGACTAATTGGAGCGTAAAACAGCGTGCTACAGATGATCATAGGGATGAATATGATCATTTCAACCCAGTAGTTGCAGTAGATTCAAATGATAACATACACTTAGTGTATGTTTCAACAGAGCCTGCTAAATATGGTGTTTATAAGATTCATTACAGAAAGTTTGATGGAATAAATTGGAGTGATGAGATTAATGTAAGCAATTCCCTGTATGGTGCAAAAAATCTTCCATCAGTAGCGGCTGATTCTAATGATAATCTTCACGTAGTATGGCATGATAGTAGAGATGATCCAGCAGGTATAAAATGTGAGATATACTATTCAAAATTAAATAGTAACGGAAGTGTTTTGATTAGTAATTTAAGATTAACTGATTATTCCAATACGTCATGGGGCCCATCTATAGTCATAGACAAACAGGACAATATACACATTATATGGTTGATCGACTATTCGGCTTCTGATAATGAGTTACATTATATTAAATTAGATAATGATGGAAACATAATAATCAACGATACTTATCTTTCAGAGTCATGTTACAAAGATGCTGTTGTTTTCTCCATTCCCAGAATCGCTATCGATTCTCTAAACCGTTTACATGTTGTTTTTATGGATGACCGGGATGGCAACTACGAAATCTACTATAAGGGCACATATGCACAAGACCTTTCCATATCTTCTGGAGATATTTCTTTTTCTAATCCTTACCCTGAGCCAAATGAGACAATATATATCAATGTTACTGTTCATAATGATGGTGAGATACTTACAAATGCTACTGTGAAATTTTATGATGGATTTGTTGCTGATGAGAATCTGATAGATACCTGTAATGTTTCGGTACCTGTTAATGATACTAAGAACGCTTCAATAATATGGAATGCGACTGCTGGTAATCATACAATTTTTGTTGTTGTAAATTGTACTGATGTGACAGCAGAGGCAAATATCACAAACAATACTGCAAGTAAAAATTTGCTTGTGAAATCACAGCATCTGCCAAATGTGGTGATTGACTCACCTGGAAATCTTGATGTATATCTTGATACGGATAGCATCTATTTTGATGCTGGTAACAGTAGTGACCTAGACAACGATACGCTTTCATTTTACTGGGCATCAAACATCTCAGGATATGTTTGGAACACATCACAATTCTATGCAACACTGCCAATTGGCTGTCATCTCATCACGCTATGGGTAGATGATAACAGTGGTCATAATGTTTCCGCAACAGTAAACATTACTGTAAAGGAAAACCTGCCACCAGAAATAAAGGATTATAATCCAAAAACAAATGTTACTATTATGGAGACACAAAACCAGACGTTTACCATCACAGCAGAAGACCCAAACAACAGAACATTAACATACATGTGGTATCTAAATGACACACACCTATCTGGAGAGAATAATTCATCATACACATTCATACCAGAGAACGGTTACTCAGGAGAGTATCTAATAAAAGTAATTGTTTCAGATGAATACTTCTCCAAAAACCATACATGGACAGTTACAGTAGTGAATGTAGGACAACTGCAAAACATGATAGAGGATTTAGAAGAACAACTGAATCAAACAGTGGTTAATAACACAGAACTACAGAACCAATTGGAAGTGATCCGAACATTGTTAAATTCAATATGGGGGCAGTTAAATCAGTCACTTACCAATAACACAGAATTGGAGAATCAAATATTATTGTTAAATCAAAATGTTACATCTATGCAAAACCAAATCGACCAACTGACACAAGAAAAAGAAAATCTAAAAGATGAAAGGAATCAAGCAGTAAAAGATAAGGAAGATTTAGAAGTAAAACTAATATGGAGCATTACGGTCTCGTTAATTACAGGTGTAGTAGTTGGTGTTATAGTTGCATTTATTTTCTTGAAAAAGAAGTTGTTTAGACAGACCTAAACAACAGGCTTTGTTTAGGCTTTTTTCCTTTTCCCTGCTTCAGCCTTTCATAACCCTTCCTGTCTCATTAATGAAATCATAAACCCATTTGTATATATTATTTTCTTTCACGGAATTCCTTAGTGCATTCATCCTTTTCTTTTTCTCATCCCTGCTCATTTTTAATGAGGTGTTTATTGCATCAGCAAATTCTTCAATGTCAAAAGGATTAACAATTACTGCCTCCCTTAATTCCTCGGCCGCGCCTGCGAACCCACTGAGTAATAAAATGCCTGTTCTGTCAACATTTGCTGCTATGAATTCTTTTGCAACAAGGTTCATGCCATCATGTAAGGATGAGACAATGCATACATCCGCTGTTCTGTAAAGCCCAAGAAGTTCATCGTAGCTGAGTTTTCCCTGAATGTATTTGATTGGTTTCCAGTAACCAGTTTGGTATTTCCAGTTTATTTCCTCAGCAGTTTTCTCAATTTCATCATTCAGTGATGCATAGGAGGGTATTCTTGTTCTGCTGGGTGCGCCTGCCTCAACAAAAACAAAATTGTTCTGGTACTCAGGATATTTTTCCAGAAACCTGTCTATCGCCTTGAAACGCTCAATTATTCCTTTAGTATAATCTATCCTGTCAACACCCACGCCAATGTATTTATACGGTATTTTGTTTGGCGATCTTGCCTTTTTCATTTCCTTTTTAACCCCTGGTTTTTTTGCAAGAGTGCTTACCACATCAAAGTCTATGCTTATTGGAAAGTTTTTCACAAAAACTCTTCTTTCATCATATGCTACTGCAAGTTTTTTGTAGTCTACTGGAAGATCCAGAATTTTTTCAACACATGATAAAAAATTCACACAGTGTTCTTTTAGATGAAAACCAATAAGGTTGTTTGCAAGCATGCCTTCAAGTATTTCCTTTGCCCAGGGACATGTTCTAAACACAAGATAAGGCGGCCATGGTATGTGCCAGAAATGCGCTGAAACAATTTTTCTTTTCTTATGATTATTCGCTTTTTTAATCATTTTTGGGGCAAGTGCAAGATGATAATCCTGAAACCAGATAAAAGCGTTTTTCTCATTTTTAATCTCCTCAGTCACAGCATTCGCGAACAGTTTGTTTGAATGCCTGTAACCATTCCAGAATGATTTATTATATACCGGTTTTTCAAAAACATTATGACATAACGACCACAGCGTCTGGTTTGAGAAACCGAAATAAAATTTATCCACCTCATCCTTACTCATCCAGACCCTTTTCAAAGTATATTCAGGTTTGTCAGGAGGCACCCTTGTCCTGTTATGTTTATCAACATTCTCCCGGTCAGCATCACCTGAGCCGCCAGCGCCCCATGTCCCACCGCATGCCTGCATCAAAGGGTCAAGCGCTGCTGTTAATCCGCCTGCAGGTGTTTTGCATTTCACACCCCCGGGTGTATGCATGTGTATGTACGGCTCCCTGTTTGAAACCAGAACAAATTTGTAACCCTTCAGTTTTATTTTCACAATTTTTTTGACATCCTCAGCAGAATACATAATAATGGATTATTCTATTGTTTTATAATGTTTTGCATAGATATTTATAGATATAAAGGGATTTATGGGTTGATGATAGAAGGAGTTATACCAGAGGCTCTTGCACCCTATATAATACCTGTAATAATGATATTATTCTTCATCGCCTTAGGATATACTGTAAAGTTTTTTATTGATGGTTATGTTATGAAATGGGCTAAAAAAACAAAAACAAAAATCGATGATATTATTGTCAAAGGTATTAGAACACCATTAATCCTTATTTTTACGGTTATAGGTATAAACATGGCGCTTAAATATACAAACATACCATCAGGCATCAAATACTATGTTGATGCCGGTGTTTTTGTTTTCATTGTACTTGCAGTTACCTTTTCTGTTGGCAGAATACTTGTTAGCTTAATATCCTATTATGGTAGCGCACACAAGGGAATAAAAGAGATTATCCCTCTATTCACTAAGGTTACAAAGTCAATGGTGTATCTCATAGGTATTATGATTATACTTGACTACTCAGGTGTTTCCATCACACCATTACTGGCAACAGTTGGTATCGCAGGCATTGCAGTAGCATTTGCGTTGCAGGAAACACTCTCAAGCCTTTTCGCAGGTCTTTACATCATGGCTGACAGACCTGTTAGGATTGGGGATTACATAAAACTGGAATCTGGTGAAACAGGATATGTTATTGATATTGGATGGAGAAGCACAAAGATAAGGATGCTGCCGAATAACACAGTGATTATCCCGAATTCAAAACTTGCAAACTCTATTATTACAAATTATTACATGCCTGAGCGGGAGATGAGTACCCTGGTGCAGGTTGGTGTAAGCTATGATTCTGATCTGGAAAAGGTGGAAAAAGTCACGATGGAGGTGGCAAAAGAGGTGCTTGCTAAAATTAGCGGTGGCACAAAAACCTTCGAACCTTTCATAAGATACCATACATTCTCTGATTTCAGCATAAATTTTACAGTAATCCTCAGGGTAAATGAGTTTGTTGGCAAATACCTTGTTACACATGAATTTGTAAAGGCGCTGCATAAAAGATACAAAAAAGAGGGCATTGTGATACCTTTCCCGATAACAACAGTTTACATGAAAAAATAGTTATCTCACATGTGAACCGTATTTTATCATAATACATAGGAGGATGTGCCCAGTGCATATGGAAAAATAGTCATCTCATATCCCCCCTCCCCAAGCATTTACACATAAAAATATTTATTTTGCGCCCAGAAATCCATGTCTCATTAAAACAGACTCAAGTTTTTCTTTTGCGATATGACTCGCTTTCAGTACTGTAAAAACAAGTTCAACAGAATGTGAAATTTCTTCATCAGGAGACAGGATTTCCTTAACAGTTTCTGCAACGATTTCCTCATACCTGTCAATGGATTTCTCATTTTTACATAATTTCGTAAGATTAAAAGCAAGTTTTGAGATAAACTCGTCAGTCAGCATTACCTCGGCAAAAAGCGATTTATTACTTCCTTCTGACTCGTTTCTTCCCCCGACTTTCAGAATGCCTGCTTTTTCCAATCGGGATATTGTCCATTCATTCATGTTTCTTGTGTGAACCATGTATCCTATGAGCCCTCTTAGAAGGGCGCACCTTTTCAGCACCTTTTCCTTTATACAAAAGCCCTCTTCCTTTTTTACCAGAGGATGTTAAACCTCTGTAAACCCTTCCCCTGTGTTTTTTAGAATAAATCCAGTTTATTTTAGGGTCATTCATTATTACAGGATGATGAGGGTCAACCAATATTACCTCATAATATTTGTGTTTTCCATCTTCACCAACCCAGTAGGAATTTAAAACCTCGCAATTTGGGTAATGCTTTGCTACACGCTCTTCCGCAATCCTCTGAATGCTTTTTGAGGTTGTGATTTTTTTCACACCCATCTTTGAAGGGACCCTGCCGCCATCAAACCTTTTCTTTCTAAGAGAACCTCTTCTTACCTTAACCCTGACAACAACAAAACCCTGTTTTGCCCTGTAACCAAGGTTTCTTGCCCTGTCTACCCTTGTTGGAAACTCAACCCTTGTTACTGTTTTCTCCTTTCTCCAAGTTATCATTCTCTGCCAGTTCAGTTTCCTAACATAACTATCATCTGGTTTTTTCCATGCTTCCTGTATATAATCATACATGTTTTTTGTCATACTTATCACCCTTTTTGGATTCGCCATACGGCACATTTCCCTGCGGGATACGACGGAAAAATGCAAAGCATTTTTCCTAGTATCCTTGGAAAATCTGACAGATTTTCCAGAGGATACGACGGGAAACTGCAAGACAGTTTTCCTAGCATCCTAGGAAAAAACACTTTGTGTTTTTTCCGTTGGATACGACAGAAAGCGCAAAAGCGCTTTCTTAGTATGTTACGGAATTTGTTCCCGCAAATTCCTAACATCTTAGGAAAAGCCTCTGGCTTTTCTGTAAGAAAGGATAGATGATGTTAATGTATTATAAAGGTTTTTATACTTTCTATTCCTTTTGTTATTCGATGAAAGTAGAGGCACGATGGGAATACAGAACAGAAGGAATGATTAGGGATTTAAGCTTCTCATCAAGGGATGGGGATGTTGCAGCAGCCTCATCTGACAAAAACATATACTTTATCAGTAAAGAAGGCAAACTATTATGGAAATACAAAACATCAGGGCAGGTAAGCAATGCTTTTCTTACACCTGAATGCTTATCTGTTTCATCAGAGGATGGAAGCCTGTATTTTTTTGACAGGTCTGGAAAACTGAAATGGAGATGCCAGACAAAAGGAAAATGTGAGGATGTTGCATCAACATATAAGGGAGATTACACAGTTGGTGGTTCAGATGACTCTCATGTTTATTTTATTGATAAAAACGGGAAGATTTTATGGAAGTACAAAACAGGCGGATGGGTGAGAAGGGTGTGTACTTCATTAAACGCTGAGACAATATCAGCAGGCTCCATGGATAAAAATATTTACTCATTTAACAAGGAAGGGAAACTTCTATGGAAGTACAAAACAGACTCATGGATCACTTCCATTATCACAACATCTGATGGAAAATACATTATTTCGGGAGCAAATGATGGAAACATATATTTTTTCAGAAATGATGGTACCCTTCTATGGAAAATTAATACACCTACCCCTGTGCTCACACTGGTATGCTCAGAAAACGCAGAATATATAGCAGCAGGAACAGAAACCACGGTTTATTTTCTCAGCAGGGATGGAAGAATCTTATGGCAGCATTCAATAGGAAACTTTGATATTATGGGTCGATAAAAGTC
>JAUWIS010000099.1 GCA_030605245.1 Methanobacteriota archaeon
GCAAACCATTATTACTATTTTTTCACCTATTTTCCTCATCTGTTATCACCTTTGACCTGAACTTGAATGTGCTTTTGGGTATATAAAAGATTTTATAAGGTATAAACGGTAAGTGGTAAGTGGATAGTGCTTAAACCTTAATCTTACACCTTTTAAACCTTAGACCTTAAAACCTTTAAATCTTACACCTTAAACCTTATCTCATTTTTCTCCTTTTTATCCATAATGCTACAAAAGCAACAATCACTGCTATAAGAAGTATGATAAAGTATATCATCTCAGACAGAATATTTGTTAGTATCTCCCAACCACCCTGCTCAGCCTTGATTATAATTGTTGCATCATCAGATACTTCACCATAACTTGCTTCTATCTTTACCGAAAATGTATCCCCGTTTCTTGCATCAGCTGGCACATACAGGGACACAGTCACCGTTTTTTATTCGCCTGGAAGAAGAGAGGGTTGTGATGGAGTAACGCTATTAAACAATCCGGACTTATCCCCACCCTCAGAAGGCATTATGTTAACATTATCAATTTTAATATTTCCTTCATTCTTCACTGTTAACTTTTTATTTACATACTCACCAGGTTTTCCAGTAACAGTAATTTCATCTTTGTTTGTATCAGCCCATTTAATGCTTAAAAGATTGTATGGATTTACGGTTACAGTAACGTTTACTGTTTCACTATGTCCTGAGACAACTATATCATTCTGAGTAATGCTTGCTGTTATCATGATATAGTAATCTCCTGCCAGCATGCCTTGAGGACAGGTAACTGTCAGGGTTACATTCTTAGGAGAGTCCTTTGATACATCAACAGATTCGGGAATGGTTGTGGTAATATTTTCATTATCAGGAACAGCAGTTAACTTAACGGTATGGGTTGTGTTATCATTTGTTTCCAGCTTTAAGGTATAGGTTGCCTGACCATCACCAACCTTTACATCTACACTTTCTATGTTAGGTGATACTGGATTAAATGAACTTATTCCAAATGCCCTGGATAAGTTAAGTGTTAGATATTTGCGCGTAAGGGTTTCATTATGACCTTCCCAGAATCCTTTTGAGTAAGCAGTGATGTTTACAAATGCCGTGTCTTCACCAGTTCCTGAAGAAGGTTTAACCGTAAGTTTAATACCTGAATTATAATAGCCTGTTTGATGAAATGAGGACAAATTTACAATTTGGGGTTCTAATGTGATGTCCCAGTCATCATGGTTGGTGTAGCTGAACGAAAGATTAACCGTATCCGGCATGGTACCCATGTTGGTCGCCTTAACATAAAGAGTAGTTGAAACATCAACAAGCGCATAATATGGATCATCAGGTGTTTCTACCCAGTCAAGACTTATCTTGTAAGGTGGTGCAAGATAGGTTGTAGCAGAAAGCGTTTCTGGCCCTATTTCAGAGTGTCCAACAAACTCAACCTTCACATCTACCATGCAGTACCAGTTTTCACCAACATCCTCAGGCCCCAGAGACTCTGCTGTTAATGTAAGTGACTTAGGGCTTCCTCCAGAGAGCTCAAAATCAGGATATGAGAGATTAGCTGGATTAACTGAGGTGGCGGTGGTGGTATTGACCTCTTTAGATTTGCCATCAAGGCTTATATTCCATTCATGTAATCCTCCAGGCGTAACAACAAATATAGTTAGTGTAACCCTAACATCCGCCTTGGATGCTCCCGTGTTTCTCATACTTATTGTGTAGTCTGCCTGACTGCTCGCAAGTATTGTTTCAGAAGCTTTTGATGGGTCGTCATCGATTTTTGCTTCAAGGCCGTATGCACTGAAATTGAAATTTCTTGTTCGATAGAATGTATGCTGATGAGTTACTACGTTTAGAATTGCAGTGTATTCACCTGGTATCAGGGAGGAACTAACACCTGAGTAGTCCCATGAACACTCATAATCCCCGGTTTTCGCCTCCAAGTCCACGGAATCCACAATATTTCCATTAGGATTTTCTATATCCATTGTTACTTCCTCTAGGGTACCATTCTCTTCATCACCAAAAGCATCTTTTATACCTCCTTTGAATATTATCTCGGATTTCGGTGGAAGTACATTTGGCTTGAACTCTGAGCATTTTTCCTCATTGTAATCATAAGTGATTATATTATCAAGCGTTACAGGTGAGGAATAAAAAGACAGATGCGAATCACGGTCTGAAGAGCCATAGTATAGTGTTATTTCATATAGATATTTCTTGTTCTCACCATGAGGAAATACTGAAGAAGATATGGTTAAACTTATATCAGAGTCCTCATTAAGTTCGGTCTCTCCTTCTTCTTCAACATCTAAACTCACTGTTCTCCATTCCTCCATGTCCCCGGTTTCCCCGATGGAATCCTCACCTGTTGCATGGAGATTGGAATTTGTCAGAGAAAAATTGAGATCCACAACAATACTATCCAACACAGCGGGATAATTGAGTTTTATTTCTATGTAAAAAGTTATATTACAGCATTTGCTGGCATTCACAATTAAATCTTCTCTTAATTTTGGTGACTTAAACTCTACTGACTCTTCATCTTCCAATGAGGATGTATTTGCATCCCCAGAAGGAGGGAGAGTCGTATTCATCCTATAATCACTCTCACTCTCATTATAATAAAAATACAGTGATGTTTCCACAAATTCCCCACTTCCAACCTCTGCTTTCACATTTTCAGCCTTTGTATCATTAACAGAGAGAACACACAAGATAGGAATCATTATTACAATCATAATCGCCATTGCTACTATTTTCCTCATTTGTTCACCAAAACTATGAAGGTTTTTTTTGAATATATAAGTTTCTATTCACCAAATCTTCTTTTCCTTTCCTGATACGATTTTATTGCCCTCAGGAAATCTATTTTTCTAAGCCCTGGCCAGTAAACATCAGAAAAATAAAGTTCTGAGTATGCAAGTTGCCATAAGAGAAAGTTTGATATGCGCTCCTCACCGGATGTTCTCAGTATAATATCAGGGTCTGGCACATCAGATGTGTACAAATAGGAGGACATTAGTTTTTCAGTTATGTCCTCCTCCTTTATTTTACCTTTTTTAACATCTTCCGCGATCATTTTAACAGCATTCAAAATCTCCTCTCTTCCACCATAAGCAACAGCAATGTTAAAAAAATATTTATCATAATTTTTTGTTTTCTCCTCCGCATATCTTATTGACTCCTGAACATTTTTTGGAAGTTCCTCAATTTTTCCAATAGCCGTTATTCTGATTTTGTTTTTATGAATCTTTTCATCATCCCCTACCTTTTTGAAGTTTTCTGCAAACATTTCCATCAGAAAATTTACTTCTTCAGGATTTCTTTTTATATTTTCTGTTGAAAAAGCATAAACCGTTAAAACCTTTATACCAAGCTCAAGGCACCAGTCCATTACCTCCTCAAGTTTGTCCCTGCCTGCAATATGCCCTTTTACATGTTCCATACCAAGTTTCTGTGCGAATCTTCTGTTGCCATCCATGATAATTGCGATATGCTTTGGGATAGGACCATCTAACACCTTTTTCAAAAGTTTTTTCTCATACGCGCTGTAAAAAGTGTTTGAAGCAGCTTTTGTTATGCTCATTAAAGTATGCATGGATGAAAGAATGTATAATACTTTCTAACATACTGGGAGCAAAGATATGAGAACATTTAATATTATAAAAACCCTTTTAGTATAGTGATTAATATGCCGAAAAAAAAAATGCTGATACCAGAATTTTATGAGATGCTTGTTGAAAAAGTCATAGATAAAAGGAGATGGGATTTACCTCTGGTGGAGAAAGACACCGAACTTAACAGGGTTTTAGCACTTCTTGGCAGTAGTGACCATGTCTGGGTCGTTGATTCTTTAGAGAACAAAAAACTTCTTGGTGTGATAACAGAAAGTGATGTATTAAAAGCATTGACTCCTAAACGAAAAATCACTTATTTCGGCATGCCTGGTAAAGAAGCATTACACTGGGAAATGCATGAGACTGCAGAACATATAATGTCAAGAAAGCCTATAACATGTAAGCCTGGGGAGAAGGTTAAAAATGCACTAGATAAAATGTCAACTCACAGGGTAAGGAGACTGGCAGTAGTTGAGAAACATAGGATAGTGGAAGAAGTCACACTCCATTACTTAATAGTAATAATGAGGTATTATCTTACAAACCATCAAGCAGAGGAAAGCAAGCCATGATAAATCTTATCCTAATA
>JAUWIS010000102.1 GCA_030605245.1 Methanobacteriota archaeon
ACATCAAGAAAAATATCAAAAACCGTTGATTTTACACCCCTCTCCTTTCTCTGCCTGCTTCTCAGTATGCCATTTAACACAACCCTGTCACCCGGTGAAATAGTTCCGGTAAGATCATCCTCGGCGTATGCAACAAGACGCTGAGGCTGCGCCCCTCCCCTGAGCCCTTCAGGGCTTTCCTGAATCTCAAGTTTCTGTGTGTCAACAAAAACAGAGCATTCCTTTGACTCAGAGGGCGTCGTAAGAAGTTTGAATCTCGTTGACGCAAGTGTTTTACCGCATCCACCCTGGTCCTTGTAGCATTCCAACGGCTCCTTTGCCACCATGTCATCCTGCTTGACCTTTACAATTGCACCGCATCTAACACACTGGTATGCTGCCTCTTTCAGTTTTGGGCGTACCTCTGTTGCCTTCCTGACAAGCCCTTCTGCTGCGATGAGTTTTCCAAGATGCTCGGAGCGTAAATCTCTGATACCTATTCTTGAAACAGACTTTGGCATATTAATTATTCTCATATAGGTATCAAAACCTGTGATTTCCTTTAGGGTTTTTTCACCTGCATAAAGGGCATTGTTGGGCTGGGTGAGTAAGAACTCTGCAAAGTCGGAATTTGCAGATGCAATTACATCATAACTCACATACACACTCTTTTTCTCAGGGTAATCGCGTTCAACATCAGCAATATCCCCTTTGTAATGAGCAAGGATTCCTTCCCATATACCTTTCATTGTCTCAAAGTTAAAATCCATAGAAAACGCAACAGATTGATGTAATAAAAACATATCGGAATAGAATTCCTCATCTTTTTGATAAAATCAAAAATGTATCGGAACAAAGTTCCTCACATTTTTAACAAGTTAAAAATTTATCGGAATAAGATTCCTCACATTTTCAATAAATCAAAAATGTATCGGAATGAAATCCCTCACATTTTTAATAAATTAAAAATGTATCGTAAAGGGGAAGGGTTGACTACAATAAGTGTAAAGGTGCGGTATACTTTATACGCAATTTTCACAAATTTGAGTTGTAGAACTTGTTGTATAATAAGTTTATGAGTTTCTATATATTCAAAAAGGTGAAAATTATTGAACGCTTAATCCTATGGCGATTGCTGGGATGGTGATCTGGGTGGCGGAGATGTTTTTCTTCTCTTGCGTTTGATGCCTAACACCACACCAGCAAGAACAATGATAATAATCACTAGCATTATTATGTAGAGCCATGGGATTTCAAATGGTTTTTCTTCCTCGTTTCTTACGTTAACACTGACAGAGGCAAGGGATGAGTAGTCTGTACCATCAAAGCTTCTAACACTAATTATGTGAGGACCATCCGAGACCTTGGTAGTATTCCATGAGTATGACCAGGATGTTGTACCAGAAACAGTTACCCAGCTTCCACTCGTACCAATTCTGATTTGAACAACTGAAACAACGCCATCAGGATCTGATGCAATGCCTGAGACTGTTATTGTGCCTTTTACAGTTTCATCATTACTTGGTGAGGATATTGCTACTGTTGGCGCCTGATTAACATATGTCTGGCTCACGGTAACAGTAACAGATTTTACAGTTGAATAATCAGTCCCGTCATACGCCCTAACATAAACAGTATGGCTGTCATCTGTGTATTGCGTTGTGTCCCAAGATGCAGACCAAGATGTTGTACCACTAACCGTTAACTTGTTTGTAGCAAATGTGTTATCATCTATTGATGCTTCAACACTCTGAATTGTGCCGTCAGGATCAGATGATGTCCCAGAAATAGTTATTGTAGCTGAAACTGTACTGCCAGAGGAGGGGGATGTTATGGATACTGTTGGTGGTTGATTTTCTGCCTCAACTGTCCAAGGCTCTGTGAGCCAAGGATCATAAACCACATTACTACTCACAGGATTCGCACCACCCACACCAGGACCATCTGAGGAACCCCACCAGTTGTTGGTTGCGTTTGCTACATACTGAGATTCCGAATTGTAATTGTTAACCCCATAATTTGTGTTGTTATAAATATTGTTGTAATGAATTTCGTTGTTCGAGGACTTTTTGAGCCAGATACCATAAGAATTGTTATAGATATGGTTTGATGTTATTATGTTGTTGTTTGAGGAAGAGAGAAGACAGATGCCATAGGAATTGTCGTAAATCTGATTTAAGGTCATGGTGTTGTTCGAGGAAGAGGTGACATCGATACCGCGAACGTTTTTGTAAACATGGTTTAAGGTTATTGTATTGTTGTTCGGGGAATCGCAAAGCCAGATGCCATTTCCAGAATGGTTGTAAACATGGTTTGAGCTTATAATGTTGTTTGAAGAATAGAAGAGAGAGATACCATAATAAGAATTGTTGTAAACTTGGTTCGCAGTTATAGTGTTGTTGTTCGAGTAAGCGCAAAGCTCGATGCCGCTATTATAATTGTTGTAAGTTTCGCAGTTTTCGATTTTGCCATTTGTAACATTCCAGAAGTAAATACCATTGTTGTATATGTAGTTATTAAGATCATATCCGTCATGGATTGTGCAGTTTCTTATAATGAAATAGACAGTTGTATTTTTGATATAAATTCCTGAATCAGTTCCTTGACTTGCATTTATATCATAATTCGTGATTATGTATGGAGATGCTGCACTGCCATCACCGGTCCAGCTTTCTGTACTCGCTTGCGATATAAAATCATCGTTACCATCAATGTAGATTGGATCATGTGATGGAAGCCCAGATTTAGACTGAGATGCAGATCTTGTCTTAGCATCTCCGTTACCCAGTTCCTCTGCATCAGTTGATGGATTCACAACTCCGAGCGCCCCACCCATCAGCATCAAGAACACAAACCAAACCACAATTATTCTCCTCATCTTACTTCACCAAAAAATAAAATGTTGTGTATCTATAAAAAACTATTCAATTTTTATCTGGTATATCCTTTCAGGATTCTCCTTATGAATTTTGATAATCAATCGTGTTAAGAAGAAAAAGTTTAAATCAACCCCAAAGAGGCGTTTTGGGATATTTTTTTCCATCACGTCTTTTTGTCACCTTCTTTAATGTGAACTTGCCTTTATCCTCACAGTATCCCATTCTAAAACTGATATCAAACCCATAAAACAAAGGAATTCTACCAAGGAGAGGAATAATTTGTATTTTTGGGTCTAATGGAATCTGTACCGGGATTTTGAACTCATAATTCTCACCACGCTGACCAAAACTGATGTAAAGTGTTGTTTCTCCAACCTCACACTCACCACCAACACCGGATGTGCTGGTAACTGGTAATCTTTCACAATCTATCCCTAAACCCTCTGCAAAATTTCTGGGTATCATAGAAAAATCAGCACCTGAATCAAGTAGCAAAAGGGTATCAACAGGCTTGCTATTTTTATACTGAAGTTTAACAGGAATTAGAGGTACAGGAATAAGCCCTTTGGGTGTAGGTCTCACCATGAAAATATAGGACAATGTCATGAGTTTCACACAACAATAGTTTTTTCTGAAGGTATTAAAGCTACAAATGGAGTTTTATTGGGAAATTTTTTGCGGGTATTTTTAATTACATCCCTTGCATTTCTCCCTTTAGTAATAATACTTTTATCTACCACTCCAACCCAAAATCCCTGATAAGATGACAAATTTTGATTTATTAACCATTTAAAGTTAGATTCCCTTTCTTCACCCTCTTTTTTATTCATGTTTTCCATCCGCTTATCCACAGGCAATATTCCACTATATTATGTATCTTCTTTTTTGTATATATACTTTTTACATTATTTTTATAATCATTACTCCATAGTTTGATTACTCAATTTCTATCTGGTAAAGCTTTTCAGGGTTTTCCTTATGGATTTTGATAATATTGTTTTCTGTGAAAATATTTTTTTCAAGAAAAAGTTTTGTTAATCTTGGAACGGTTTTTGGTCCGAGAACAGCGCCAGGTCTTTTAATATCATCCATGTAGTCTGTTTCTATCATAAAACGATTACTATTTTTCACTGCTTCTTTGACAGCATCCTTTTTTGCAAGTATTGAAGGAAAAATCCCAAAATTGTCTTCAGGTCTAACAAAAGGTGGTGAGTAATGCTTAATTACCTTTTCCTTTTTTAAACAGACTTTATCAGCCATTTCCGCTATCTCTTTAAATGTTTCCTTTGTCGCATCTTCCGTGTGAAGTATAACAGGGCAATCCA
>JAUWIS010000038.1 GCA_030605245.1 Methanobacteriota archaeon
AATATTACTGTTAATATCCTGAATGGAACAGTTTATAGTGATGAAGGAAGTTATAATATAACAGTAAATGCGACAGACAAGGCAGGTAACACAGCAACAAAAACAATAGTTTTTACTATTGATAAAACAGCACCAGTAATCTCTGATCTTACTCCGGAAACAGGTATAGAAACAACAAAAAACACTGTTGTGATTTCTGGTAAAACAGAGTCGGATGCAGTTGTGAAAATTAATGGTGTGAATGTTCCTGTTTCATCTGATGATGGGAGTTTCAGCAAAGAAATCATGTTGGTTAAAGGTGAAAACAGTATCACGATAACTGCAACAGACCGGGCAGGTAACATAAATATTCGCACAATAACAATCAACAAAATAGAAACAAGAAAACCAGCAATTATACCCGGGTTTGAAACAATTATTTTGGTTGCAATGATTGGTGTTTGTGTTATTCTGCTGAGAAGACGAAAGCACTAACGCAACACTAAGTCAAAATAAGTTTGTAGAAACCATTAAATTACATTAATGTTATTCTGGGCTATGGAAAAACCGGAAATCTGCTCATCGTGTGGTGGCTCCCTTACAGAAAATGGTAGTGTATCGTTTCCGTGTCCGGAATGTGGTAAAACAATGATCTGGCGATTACCGCAGTGCAGAGACAAGGGTGTTGCTTATACCTGTAAGGAATGTAATTTCCAGGGACCGTGATATTTATGGGCGAGGTAATTGTTGGTTTAAAGGTTATGCCCGAGTCTCCTGAGACAGATATGGAAAAACTAAAAAATGATATAAGAAATGCAATTCCGGACGGTGTAAAACTCAGAGGACTCAGGGAAAAATATATTGCATTCGGGCTATCTGCTGTTGATGTTACTATAACAATGCCTGATTCTGCAGGTGGTTCGGAAAATGTTGAAAAGGCATTATCAAAAATACCTAGTGTAAGCAGTGTCGAGGTTGTTGGAACAGGTTTACTGTAGATTACCATTTTTCAATCTTAACCCTTTTTCACCTTTTTAAAATGTTTAACGTCCCTCTAATAATCCCTCACATCTGTTTTCATAAACTCTCTGAGCAAAGATGTTGCATAGGAGCCTTTTGGAAGTTCAAAATTTAATGTGACTGTGTTTCCATTGATTTCATAGTCAATTTTTTTCAAAGTTGCAAGCAGGTTTCTTCTAAGACCTTTTGATGATAGTTCAGGCATTTTTGGTATGATAAAATCCTCCCTTTTTATTTTTTCCTTCTCAACAATTTTTTGCTCAATCTCTCCCTGCTCACCCTCCGCAAATTTTGTTTCAGCACCAAAAACAATGCCTGAGACAAACGCCTTATTTTCTAGTATTTTTTTGTTTATTTTCTCCTGATTTATCCTGCTAACCCTAATCAAGTTTTTAGGGTCAGGAAGATTGTTTTTATCAACCGGGAGAACAATATCACCAATCAATGCCTCATTCAAAGGAAGTCCTCTTTTGATTCTCTCACTAAGTATTTTGTTGAAAATATATGATTGATAAGCGTGTACAAACATCATCCGAAGATTTTTTGGAAGCTGCCCGAGAGCGTTTACATAATCCTACGGGTGTTTTACGAGGTAATTAATCATGCTTTTTTCAAATGACAGATACTTCGGGTAAATCTTTAAAGATTCTGAAAAATCGTGTGTTTCCTCCAAAAATTTACGCGCATTAAAAGATTCTTCTGATTCACCGTGTACAGGATTTGCAATATATGTAAAAACAGCTGACTCAAAATCATTGTGAATTATGTGTTTGCCTACGATATGTGTTATTGGGCGTATAGCGCCAAATCTCTGGATTCCAAAAAAATTTGGAAAACCACCCGTGTTTATTATTTGTCCTATCGATGTTTTTAGGTTTTTTTGCAGTTCATCATCCTGTAATGTAGCATTCCTGATAATAATTTTGAATCTGTTACCAATTAAATCACCTATCTCTATTGGCTTGTTTGATGTGTAAATGTCTAAAACCTCTGCATCCGATATCCTCATTTTTTGAACATTTTCTATATGCGCCTTTATACTTATCAACTGTGTTGTGACAGCTTTTTTATCCTTTGTTCCAGCAAATGATATTCTTTTTCTTGATATCCCAAGATTTTTTGAGATTTGTCTGATTAATCTGTTTGTTTCCCAGTTTCTTACCCTGATTCTTGCTATTGTGTATTCACCCACAACATGTTTTGGTTCTATAGAAATCTCATCTACAACAAAATCCTCCGGGAATATTTTGAGTTTTCCACCTATACCTTCTGTGTCTGTAAAAAATACATTTATACCTATATCTTTATCGACATCAGTCATTGTTTTTCTGTTTTTTCAAATGCTGTTTTAAAATCCTCTATTTCTTTTCCAAGTTTTTTTACAGCTTTTTCAAGAGCGCTTTCCGGTTTTCCTTTTTTTACCCTAACAAAAATTTTTGGTTTATCAATCATTGGATGCCCGGTACTGCAAATTGCATTTTCCACATTCTCATCAGATACAAGCTTTTCTCTCAATGCACTAACAAATGTTTCATCCTTCTCAAGCTCTATCTCAATCGTATTTTTATCCTTTGATACAACCTTTAATTCCATGTTACCCCTAATCGAAATCTGTTATTATATGCTTTGCCCTTCCCCGTAGTCTTTCGCTATTTTCCTGTGTTCTGTTCGCTCACAGTTCCTGCATACAAGCATATTCTCCTTTTTCTCTAAAACCTGTCTGCATTTAGAGCAAACGGCTCTGATAACACCAAATTCTAATTCAATTGTCGAAAGCTGAACAGACGGGACTATTTGAACAACCTTTGCTCTGATGCTGTCATTCATTCTATACTCATCACCGACATCCTTCACATAACCCGATGAGATTTTTGAAACATGTATCGCACCTATTTTCTCACCAGTAATTGCTCTGTTTTTTCCAACAACCTTCTCAATACTTACTATTGCCATCGCACCTTTTACATTATTTATTGTTCCTATTACAACATCACCAGTCTTCAGAATAACAGGAGAATTCTCTGCTTTCACTGATGCTGTCTTTTCATTAATTTTTAGTATGCCAACATTTTTGGAAAGTATTTTACCATTTTCCTCAAACACCCCTTCACCAGATATAAACTCTTCAGATGTCCCAATCACTTCACCCGGTAATACCAATTTTTTTTTCATTTTATCACCTTAACCTTAAACAGTGTAACCTCAAATTCTGCTTTTTCCTTTTTATGGAAGTTAAAGGTATGTCTTATCTGGAACTTATACTTTTTCTCAAAAACAACCCTTCCGCCAAGTTTTTCCACAGTTTTTCTTACAAAATCCTCTGTTTTTGATAAATGAAGGGTGTAAACAACAGACCCAATTTCCAGCGCCTTTTTTATAAATATTCTGTCTGCATGCCTGTTCTGAGAGCCAAAAGGAGGGTTCTGGATAACAGTGTCACATTTTTCATCAAAATCTTTTACATCCGTCACCCTGTAATCAATCTTTAACCCAATTTTTTCTGAATATTTTTTTGCAATATCTATCACATTTTTATCAATATCTACACCTATAACATTTTTTGCACCAAGCAGTTTCGCACCAGCAGAAAATATCCCTGTTCCGCATCCAAGATCAACGACATTCTTGCCTGCGATGTCCTGATAGGCATTGAACAGTATGTCGGATGCAATGTTTGCAGGTGTTGAATACTGCTCCAGAGCAGATGATGGATCTGGGATATCCGGTATTTTCTGCAGGAGCATTTCAAGTTCTTTTTTCTTCATCTTTAATTTCATCAAACACATAATCCTCAAACCTCCTTTTTCCCAAAACAATCTCAACCTCAACAGGTGTTAACATGGGCCTTTCATACATTGAATAATCATCAATTGCTATTCGCGGACATGCCGTGCATACAAAGCAATCATATTTTAGATACAAAAGATACTCAGGTTTTATCTCGTTTAATAAAATAAGGCTCGCATTTTCCCCCTCTTTTTCTAACATCATCTTCAACTTTTTTGCTAATTTAAATCTTTTCTGCCCAATTTTTTCTCCAACAATGATCCCAAATCTTTCTCCATGTTTTGCTAACTCAATCGCAGCATATCTCTGGCGCAAAATTTTCTCCTTTAATTTTTCAGTTTCCCTGATTTCATTTGAATACGGGTCAGCAACAACCACCTTTTTCCTTGTCGCGAGTGAAACACCGAGAGGATGAAAGTTTCCACTCCCAACATACAGATAATTGTCAACCTTATCCCTGATTGACAAAGCAGATGAGAAATCACATCCCAGAACCTGACCGGGATATTTTACCCTTTTTCCTCCTTTTCCAACAAAAACATTTTTCCCGTTTCTTTCCAAAATCCTTTTCACCTCGTTTATTTTATGTACATGCTGAACAGTTGTGAGCACACCAACATTTTTTTCAAGATATCCAACAGATTTTTTCACAACCTCCAAAACATCAATGTTTGCTCTGCATTCAGCAAAAAAATATGGAATAGATGGTTTTTTAATCATTGAATGACCAAAATGAACAAGGAAATCAGCATCATTTTCAACTATGTCACAGGCGCCATAGCAGGGTGAGCCTGACAGAATCACAACTGCTTCTGTTTCATTCTCAATTGTGCTGACAATCTTTTCATGATAAATTTTCAGTCCTTCCGGAATCTGCACCATTATCCTTTTGTATTTTTTTTTATTGATGATTTTGCATATTTTATTCAGTTCAAGGTCATATTCAACCATAATCTGTCAGCTCTTTTAACATTTAATATAACCTTATGTTATAATAAATCCTTCATTTACCAGCATCACTATATTTTTTGTATACACAAAATGTGTAATTTTATTATATCTCTCCATTTTTTCTGCAAACCTTTTTTAGTTCAGGAATAAAATCATCAACAACCTTTCTTGTAACATGTGGCATGACAACACCCCTTATGCATCTTGGCTTTCTCGTCTTTGAAATTTTCCATCCTTTTTTATCAAGTTCTTTGACAATCCTAATAGGATTTTTCATCCTTGCGCAAACAATATTCATCTCCGGCTCAACAGGAAGTTGTAATCCTATTTCTTTGAATCTTTTTGAAAGATAAAATGTTACATCCATGCATGACTTAACAATCCTTCTGTAACCATCCCTGCCAAGAACCTTCATAGTAGCATACGTGCCAGGAACAGATGCCGAGCATCTTGTTCCTGAGATGCATGCCTGCACACCTGTTAGATAAACAGGCTTCCTGCTGATACTTTTCAGATATTGTTTCTCTCGTAAAAGCAACGCGCCAGCAGGAACGGATGCCATACCCATCTTGTGAGGATCTATTGTTACCGAGCATACACCTTTAAGTTTAAAATCAAAATCAGGTGTTTTGTATCCAAGTTCTTTCAGGAATGGAAGAACAAAACCACCAAATGCTGCATCAACATGCAAAAAAGTCTTTTCGTTGCATATATCAGACAGTTTGTCAACAGGATCAGTAACACCGAGTTCTGTTGTTCCTGCAACACCGACAACGCATGCTGTTTTGTCAGATATTTTATCCTCAGCCTCATCAATCCTCATCCTGTAATTTTTATCAAGGCCTATTTCAACAGGTGTCAAATCCATTAAATCACATGCCTTATGAAAAGAGAAATGTGCGCTCTCAGGAAAAACCACCTCTTTTTTCTTTGTTACTTTTTTTGCAATCCAGAGTGCTGTAATGTTTGATTCCGTTCCACCGCCGGTAACATGTCCGTAAGCATTTTTGTTATGCAGTAAGCTCCCAAGCATTCTGATAACCTTTTCCTCAAGTTTTTTTGTCCCGGGATAAAGGCCAGGGTTTCCAAGGTTTGATTCAATAAACATTGAATGCGCCTTCAGCGCAGCAGGATGTGGTTTTGTGCACATTGAACCAAGGATTCCTCCATCTTTAAAATGATAGTCCTGCTCATACGCATTTTTTAGTTCTTTCATAACCTGAGAATATCTTGCGCCTTTTTTGTTCATTAAATATAGATTGTTTTTGTTGTTTTTATAGGTTGTGATGGGCTCATCTATAATGCTTAAACAGTTTGCTCTTTATCTTTTTTATTCAGATAGATTTTCAGATAAGGAATGAGTATATACGGTTTTGGCATATCTGAAGTTTTGCGGAGCGTTAGCGTAGCAAAATTTGGGCGAGTGGCATAATGTATGAACCTTTTATGCTGTGTTAGCAGAAGTCGGGATAATATCACCGTTCGAGACCCTCTATTTTTTCTAATCTATCATTTCGCCATTCGAATACGGTAAAATAGTCCCCATACGATGATTCCTCATCTTTATTCTCATCACCAATAATAACTAATAGATCCCCATCAGTTCCTTTCATAAGGCTCCCCCGCCAAATAACATCTTCAAGTTGTTTTTTTAAAGTGGCTACCTTGCCACTACCCCGCTGGTAGCAGATTAATACTCTTATCGGAGCACGGATGCAGAGAATTTTCCATAAGGCATAGGAGATTCTTTTGACATCAAAATTATTTTCCAACTCCACAACAGCGCGTGGTAGAACAAAAGGATCCCATTCTTTGCTTTTTTTCTTTATAAGTTCATATTCCGCATTATCTATAAAAAATGCATCGATATCCATATATTCTCCGCTATATTCCTTCTTTTCTGTGCGACGGTGGACTACATGGCATTTCATTTTCTTACCAACACCGTCCATAATGTCATACATAAAGTCTGTCCATTTTGAGGGTGTCCACTTTTTTCCATGATATTTTTTATATTTCAAGTTAATTTTTCTTGAGTTAATTATGTCAGTGAAATACTTCAACCAAAGTCTTCCTCTCATTTCATACCACCTCTAACCTGTAAACCGATTTCTGCTAACTTCAGTATATCCAAAGTATTCAATTATCCTACTTTCACTAACTATTTTCCCTAGCCTTCTCCAGCATGATTTTCCTTTCAATACCCGCAACAAGTCTTATTGTTTTGTTAACAACATCAGCGTTCAGGCTTATTGAATCAATACCGTTGCGCACAAGGAACTCTGTGAACTCTGGGTAAACAGATGGCGCCTGACCGCATATTGAGACAGTACAGCCTTTTTCATGCGCAGTCTTTATCAAACTTGCAATTGCCCTTTTCACAGCCTCGTTTCTTTCGTCAAAATATCCAAGTTGCGCGAGTATTTCAGAGTCCCGGTCAGCGCCCATGATGAGCTGTGTTAAATCATTACTTCCTATTGAGAAACCATCAACAAGCTCTGCAAACTGGTCTGCAAGGAAAACATTGCTTGGAACCTCGGCCATTATCCATACCTTGAAATCATTGTCTCTCTCAAGCCCTTCCTCCTTCATTATCTTTAGCGCTTTTTTTACCTCATCAACCGTTCTGACAAAAGGCAGCATGAGCCAGAGGTTTTTTAAACCGGAATCCCTGACTTTTTTGATTGCCTTTAACTCGAGCCTGAATGCAGACTCATATTTTTCACTAACATATCTTGATACGCCTCTCCATCCTATCATAGGATTCGCTTCAACAGACTCATATTTTTCTCCTCCTTCAAGGTTCCTGTACTCGTTTGTTTTGAAATCGGATGTCCTGAGCACAACAGGACGCGGGTAAAAAGCCCTGGCAACAGTTGAAAAAGCTTCAACAAG
>JAUWIS010000100.1 GCA_030605245.1 Methanobacteriota archaeon
CAGGATAATGAAACCGATTAATGAGCCAATCAATGTTGAAAATGTAACAATAGGATTTCCTATAAATCTGAATGAGGAAACAACAAGTATGCCTGGGATGACAGCATCGCCAAGACCCATGAACATCGCCTCATGCTCCTTTCCCTCCTCAATGTCTTTTTTCAGGCTTTTCTGTTTTAGGAGGGAGTATGACGATTTTTTTGGTATGACGAATAGAACAGGTAAATGTAAATCAACAACGGAATCCGCTAATGAAACCATGTGCTTTGTTTTGTAAACAGCAACAGCATCATAAACTGCTAAAGCAATGAGGAGAACCATCGTTGGGAGTATAGCAAGTGACAGACCAAAAATGGATGCGGCACCTGCCGCTATCATAATTCCAACAGAATCAACAACATACCATTCAGGATATTTGTACAGGACGAATGTGAGGCTTACTGCAAGAAGAATGGACAGAGAAAGAGGAATGTCAATCACTATACCCAGCTTGATTCCGTAAGGAATAATTTTCCATAGAAGAGGATAAAAAACATAAAACATGGTTGTGCCAACTGCAAACAGTATTATTGCCTGAATCAGTTTTTTGAAACCATATTTTGTTATTACTAAGAGAATGGCTGTGAATATCAGTATAACTGCTATGTAAAAAATAGCGTTTTCAACCTTTTCAGGGTTCTCAAAAGCCTGAACACCTGCCTCCTTGAATGTTGGTGTTATTGCTATTGCTATGAGTTGGACTATGACAAAAAAACATGCCATCGCTATTACAGGGTAAAACTTTTTCATTGCATCTTGTAATGATGTATCTGTATGTAAATGTTTTTCATAGCAAAAAAACTTTTTAACCCTAACCCGTTCCATAACTATGGGTGTAGAGCTTGGAGGCATTGTTTTAAAGGAAAACAGGAAACTTGATGATTTTAAGGGGAGAACAATAGCAATAGATGCATACAATACATTGTACCAGTTCATTTCAATAATACGCCAGCCTGATGGAACACCGCTCACAGATTCAAATGGCAGAGTCACATCACATCTCACAGGACTCCTTTACAGGACAGCAAACCTTGTAGAAGCAGGGATAAGACCTGTCTATGTTTTTGATGGGAAACCAAGCCCTTTAAAAATGACTACGATTGAAGCCAGAAGCAATATAAGAAATAAGGCTGCTGATGAGTGGAAAAAAGCACTTGAGGAAGGTGATATTGAGAAAGCAAGGGCAAAGGCAATGCAGTCCTCAAGGTTAACACCTGAGATGGTTGATGAGTCAAAACAACTTTTAGATATGCTTGGTGTTCCCTTTGTTCAGGCGTTGTCTGAGGGGGAGGCGCAGGCGGGTTATTTATCAAAAAAAGGGGAGGCTTATGGTGTTGGAAGCCAGGATTTTGATGTTCTGCTTTTCAATGCACCTGTTTTAATCAGGAACCTCACAATCACTGGGAAGAGGAAAATGCCTGGTAGGAAGGTCTATGTCAATGTTGAGCCTGAGGAGATAAGAACAGAAAATGTTTTAAAAAAACTTGGCATCACAATTGAGCAGCTTGTAGACATAGGTATTCTTGTTGGAACAGACTTCAATGAAGGCATAAAAGGGATTGGACCTAAAACAGCATTGAAACTTATAAAGGAACACAAGAATCTTGAGAATGTTTTAAAAAAAATTAACAAAGAAATCAGGGATTATGATGAGGTAAGAAAAATATTTCTGGAACCAAAGGTTACTGATGATTACAAGATTGAATGGAAGAATGTTGATGAGAATGCTGTTAAAGAATTTTTATGTGAAATACATGATTTCTCATACAGCAGGGTTGAGAATGCTTTGAAAAAGTTTCAGGCCGCGAAAGAAAGTGGAACACAGAAAAACCTTGAGGAATGGTTTTAGATTTTCTACACAACCCAAAAAAATCAGAAAAATAAAAAAAAGGTTTTACTGCTTTTTTTCCTTCTTCTTCATCCAGATTACCACTGTTCCCAGCACTGCAACAACAAACACAGCAATACCTATACATATCACTGTAGCAAAAATTATCAGTGATGTTAGTCCTGCAATGCAGAGGAACCTAGATAAGAATGTTCAATAGTTTTCGCCCAATTATTAAACACAGGATCAGATAACATATACTTACCCCTACCAACTTTCTTTACAATGCCTATGTTAATCAAGTAATTTAGATATTTGGGCAGTGAAGATTGAGAGATATTAAGTTCCCTTGCAATTTCTGATAAAACACTGTAATAAGGTAAAGATAAAATGATATCTCCATACACACCAGATTTTGAGTTTAATCTATTTAATGTTTCTTTAAACTCAGGCTCAAGACTACTAATCATTTCCCTGTATGCCTCATTTAGCATACTAATTGTGATATTACTGTTTCCAAACTTGTAGAAAAGAATATGTCCAAGACGCTGCATATAATCCGGGAAACCACCGGTTAATATTACATATTTCTCTAAAATAGTCTTAGTAATGTTTAAACGTTTCATAATAAAATTCTTCACTACATCAGGTGGTAGTTCCTCAACTTTTATGGTGTTCAACTGTCTGTAAAACGGTGAACTTTTACTGTGGACAAGTTCGCCCATATAACTTACAGCGGAACCTGAGAGTAGGTACATAACAGTTGTCTGATGCTGTATTACAGCCCTAAACCTTTTAACAAAATCTTCCCCCCATCTCATTGCAATATCCGGAAACTCATCAAGTATTACAACAAAGTAAACATCCTTCTCATTACCTATTTTCTCAGCATAGCTCAATGATTTTTCCCATAAATCACTTGTTTTCTCCCTGAAACCGATTTTTATGCTTAAATAATGGGCAATTGAGATCTCCATATTAGATGCTTTTGAAAGAACATCAGAAGTTTTTCTTTTAAGCATATCCACTATCCTGTTTTTATAACCCATATCTTTGCTTTTTTCTATATAAGCATCTTTTACAGCTTCAATTAATAGTTTGCTAAATGTGTTCTTGGATGGAATACCATAGCAATCCAAAAACACAACTATAATGTTTTTCTCACTTTCCAGTTTTTCCATGAGATTTTTAAGTAAAGAGGTTTTTCCAGTCCTTCTTAACCCTGCAAGTGCTATGTTTACCTCCCCCCCACTTCTTATTGCAAGTGTTAAATCATACAGTTGTTTTAACTCATTTTCTCTGTTCACAAAATACTTACCAGTTACTGGTTTACCATACTTGAAGGGCTCTTTACCCATAGAAAGAGAATAACACTAACAGCATATAATCTTTTCGGAATATATTTTTTATATGCTTATAAGCATATATTCTGTAGAGAATAAAAAATATCAAAAATAGAAAATAAAAAAAAAGAAAAAATAGAGAAAAGGTTTACTCCTTAGTCTTCTTCTTTTCCTTCTTCTTTCTCCAGATTACTACTCTCCCAAGAAGTGGTATTATTCCTTAACAATATGATTTACAAGTTTCGCAAAAAGATTTTTCATTTCCTTCAAATCATTATGCATCTCCCTCATAGTTTTGCTGATATCACCATATTTCTCATCCGTTTTATCAAATCTTGTACCTATCACTTCTATTGTTGCATCCTGTTTTTCCAGCATTTTATCCTGTTTTTCCAGCATTCTATCCTGTTTTCCAAGCATTCTATCCTGTTTGCCCCATCCCACTCTGAAATATTTTTCAGAGGTTGCATAGCCCTGAAACATTTCCTGTATCAAACCTTTGAAAGATTCCTCAACTTTTATAACAAAACCTTTTCCTTTAAATTCACCTGTCGGTTTATCGTATTTCACCTTTATGTTCTCTACTTCTACAATCTCACTTTTTATTTTAATTTTTGATACAAACTCCTCAATCCTCTCTTTTTCACTTTCACACACAACGTTTACAACACCATTTGGTAAATTCTCCACATATCCTTCTAATCCCAACTTTCGGGCTGCCATAATAAGATAACTTCTATACCCTGCTCCTTGCACATCACCTGTTATACTCAACACTGCTTTTATCATAATCTATCAAAAATCTAATACATCAGAGGGTTTAAAAAGATATCGCTCAACATTTTTGATTACAACCTAAAAAAAAGAAATAAAAAAGAAAAATAAAAAAAAGAGAGAGGAAATTTTTACTTTTCAGTCTTCTTCTTTTCCTTCTTCTTTCTCCAGATTACCACTGTTCCAAGTACTGCGACAACAAGCAGTGC
>JAUWIS010000176.1 GCA_030605245.1 Methanobacteriota archaeon
AATATCCTCGGGTTGCATGTCTTTCACACCGACAGGCACATGGAATGTTTTATGCTCCTTTGATCGCACCCTAATCATATTCTTCAGGTTGTTGATAAGGGATGCAGGATTCGCCATTGGCGGCACGGGCTTGGGCATTTTTCCCCTTGGGCCAAGTACGATACCAAGTTTCTTACCAATTAGTGGCATGAGAGGTGCTTCCGCAATAAAGAAATCATGCCCGTTTACCAGTTTCTTTGCTTTTTTCTTGTCATCAGATAAGTCATCTATTTCATCTGGTGATATTACAACATCTGCTATATTTTTTGATTTAATTGCAAGCTCCCCGGATGCGAAAACACCAACCTTTACATTTTTTCCCCTGCCTTTCGGTAAAGATACTTCTACATCAATCCTGTTTTTAGGGTTGGAAAGATCAATATTTTTCAGATTTATTGCCATCTCAACAGTTTCTTTAAAATGTCTTTCCTTAGAGGATTCCAAAGCCTTTTTCACTGTATTAACAATTTTTTCATCCATTTTTTTCACCCGTAGTAATTTTGAGGTCTCCCTCTCCTACAGTGTTTTCTGGTATGGATTGCATTGTTTATAAGGTTTTTGTTCAGAGATTTTCTTTAACTAAATTAGATATCCCTTCCAGCTTCTGCAGTTCAACCACAGCAAGTACACGGTTATGCTTTCCTGACAAATCCGCAATCCTTTTTGCTATATGCTCCTCCCTTTTTTTCTCAAGTTTCCTGAATCCTTTTAATTTATTTACTGTTTTGTCCCATTCATAAACAAAATCTTCGGGTGTTTTGGATTTGAATCTTTTTTTCCTGAGTTTCTTGAGCTTTAATGAATGAAGAATCAGCTGAATTGTAGATATGTTTTTTGTAAATGTGTCGGTGTATTCTTTGTCATCCATGTCAGCAGCATAAACAGGCACATTATTTTTTTTTCCTAACTCAAATGCCTCTGTGAAACTTGGCGGCGGCACCTTTACCTCACCGTACACTGCAAGTTTTTTTGCATAAGCCTCCTCATACCCTGATAACAGAATTTCCTGTTCTTCACCGTCAGACATTTTTTTTAACCCTAACAACTCCTCATCTGAAACAGAGAGGCATATCGCATCAGGCTTTATTTTACCAAATTCCTTTTTTATCTCCGTTTTCTCACTTGTTAATCCAAGAACGCTTCCTAAAAGAAATATTTTTTTATTAATCTCAATTTGCTCCATTCTATCTTTATCCTTTTTTTCTCTCCAGAATAAGTTCCACAATACTTTCAGGATCATCTGCTTTTTTCAACTCGCTGATTTTTATCAATGGTACACCACCAAGGTTTTGTTTCTCGGACGATTTCACAAAAAACACGGAGTGTTTCTCTGTGACTTTTGAAATGTTCATAACAGCACCTGCTTTTTTAATTAATTGTTTATCATATTTTTCTACACCTGTTAATATCAATGTTTTTTTATCCTTTGTAAGAGCATTAAACGGGCATTTCATCACAGGCACAACCTTGTATCCAATCCTGTTAAGCATAGTGAACACATTTTTCTCAAAATCATCAAACCCTTTAATAGTTAATTTTTCTGAAAAAGTTTCCTCATCATGGCCATATACGAAAGGATCCAGAGGTAAAATAATGGATTCGTCAAGGAATTCCTCAAGGCGTGATGCAGCATCAACCATTGCACTCATCCCATCCTCATACATCTGTATAGCTCTTCTGGACACACCTGCTATTTCAGCCAGGATACCCAACGAAATCTTTCTTTTTCCCCTCATCTTTTTAATCATGTCCCCGTCAATGTTTACATAGAACCCGCCGGGTGCTGCATAAACAAAAGGGGGAATACCTTCAAGTAATGTGTTCTCAAGTGTTTTGGCTGATATTATTGGTATACCATGCCTTAAATAGATTACATCATCCTCTATTTCCCCCGAACCTGTTTTTTTGCCTACAATTATAGATGAAGCTTCAAGAAACTTTGCCAAGGTTTTTAACTCGTTTGCAGCAGACCTGGAAAAAGAATCAACATTGATTAGCACCTTAACAAGCAATAAAAGATTATCTCTTCTTGAAACAAAATCAAAGGATAGAGCGCTGCATTCGTCTGAAACATAAAAACCGGATTTTGATAATGTTTCCCTTACCTCATTAATTAGTGTTTGTCTCTCCACAAAACAGCATTGTCTGGAGAATATATAAATGTAATGGTTGTTTACAAGTGGTTAGGGATCCGAAGATATGTTCGGGGTCATAAATACCGACTTCTTGCTTTATCCCAATCTTTTTTTACTCATTCGCATATTACTACCTATGTGTGGGATTGTTGGGATTATAAATAAAAAATTTTCCTCCTTCTATGCGTTTGACGCTTTAAGGACACTTCAGCACAGGGGTGAGGAATCCTGCGGAATGCTGACATTTGATGTTTCCGATGGCAGATACAGGGAGCATAAGGACGCAGGTCTTGTTAGTGAGGTTTTTGATGAGGAAAGAATAGAATATCTTAAAGGTTCTGTATCTATCGGTCAGACGAGATACCCGACATCAGGGGAACTTGAAAAGGAGGAAATCAAACTAAATGCTCAGCCATAC
>JAUWIS010000002.1 GCA_030605245.1 Methanobacteriota archaeon
AGATAGGATATGATTATATTCAGCCCTGTCTCTGGAACATGGATGCATTGTTTGTTCCCCAGGATCATCCTGCGCGTGACATGCAGGACACATTCTACACAGACGGAAAAGATGATATTGATAAAAAAATTGCTGAGTCTATAAAAGAAATCCATGAAAATGGTGGAAACACTAACTCTGAGGGATGGGGGACAAAATGGAGTATGGATGAAGCAAAAAAAACTGTTCTGAGAACACATACAACCGTGGACACGATAAGGTATCTTTCAGAGCATCCCGAACCTCCTTTGAAAGTTTTCACAGTCGGAAAGGTCTTCAGTAGAAAACATGGAGTCAACGCATCTTCCAGAGTTCACGCAGATTGAGGGTATAGTATCAGAAGAAAACGCAAACTTCAACATGCTTGTTGGAATACTGAAAGAGTTTTACAAAAGAATCGGTTTTGAAAAAATAAAGATGCGTCCAAGTTATTTTCCATTCACAGAACCATCTCTTGAGGTTATTGTAGAGTACAAAGGAAAAATGCTTGAGATGGGAGGCGCGGGAATTTTCAGGCCTGAGGTAACAGCACCGTTTAATGTTAAATATCCTGTTCTTGCCTGGGGGCTTGGACTTGAACGGCTTGCTATGATACGTCTTGGGTTAAAGGATATCAGGCAGTTATACATGAGTGATATAGAATGGTTGAGGAAGGTATGATAATATGAAAAAGCAGTTTATCAAGGATCTAAAGTCAGGGGACAGGGTTGACAGTGTTTTCGCTGTGAAATTCAAAAAACCTGTTAGAAATTATGTAAAGGGATACATGTTTGAGGTAAGGATTGCAGACAAAACAGATGAAATCACTGTGAAGTACTGGGGGGATAATGATAAAAAAAGTGTTCAAAAATTATATGATGATTTTCAGAAGATTGATTTTATTAGGGTCACAGGCACTGCAAGCGAGTATATGGGCAGGCTTGAGATAGGGGTAAGCAAAACAGGCAAGGATGTTCTTGAAAAAATCAGTGAGTATGATATTACAGATTTTGTCGCATCCTCAGAGAGGGATATTGATGAAATGATGAACACACTTAAAAATGTTGTGGACTCAGTAAAGAATCCTCATCTGAAAACATTGTTGGAAACATTGTTAAAGGATGAAAAATTCATTGACAGATTCAAATCAAGTCCTGCATCCATGATGTATCATCAAAACTGTATAGGAGGGCTGCTTGAGCATACATTAAATGTTGTCAAAATATGTGAGACACTATGTGACCTCTACCCTGGGCTTGACAGGGATTTACTTGTTATATCAGCTGTCCTGCATGATGTAGGAAAAATATTTGAGCTTGAGGTATCAACAGTTATTGATGTAACTGAGGACGGGATGCTCAGAGGGCATACAATTATTGGTGAAGAGTTTGTGAATGAGCAAATAAAAAAAATCATTGATTTTCCTGAGACATTAAGACTGAAACTGTTGCACATGATTTTATCACATCATGGTGAGAAAAGATTTGGCGCGCCAAAGGAGCCACAGCTTCCAGAGGCGGTTGCACTGCATTACGCGGATTATTGTGATGCAAAGGTTGATTTGTTCTTAAAAGCGAAATCAGAGGCGAAAACAGAGGATAAATGGATATGGGATAGAAAATTAGGGCATGTTTACCTTAAATAATCCTTTCTAAACATTTTCCCCCTGCATTTCACGCACACACCAGAGTTGAAGTCGTAATGGTTTTCGCAGACAAAACCACCGCACATTGAGCATGTATAATTTGCAGGTCTCCCGCATATATAGCATATGCCAAGCATTTTCATAGAAATATATTTATCTTTCAAGGTTTATAAAGATTCCTATGAAGGGATATAATATTAAAAGGGGATACAAACCTGATTTGAAAACAGCAATGAAAGAATGTTTTGGGAGTGTTAGAGAAGAGGATAAAATGCTTAGCTCCAGTTTTAGTGCATTAAAAAAAATCAGGGCATGGATGGATGCTAAAAAGGTTTTTGTTGAAACAGAAATGAAAACAACAGATGATGAAACAATCATGAAAACTGTCAAGGCATACAATAAATTCCTTGAACTCGCCACAGGTTATACTGCGAAAGAAAGAACGAAAAAGGCAAAATCTGGGAAAGAATAAAACACAAAGTTAATCTAAAAGAAAACATATTCAGTTTTTACAGTTTGAGGGGAGAAACATGACAGAAGAAAAAAAAGAAATGGATTTAATGGTATTGCTGGAGGAGAAAAGGGTTTTTAAACCTTCAGAGGAGTTTGTCAAACAGACAAATGTTAAGAAATGGATGGATGAACATAACATAAAGGACTATGATGAACTGCTGAAAAAATCTGGTGACAACCCTGAACAATTCTGGGATGAGAGGGCGAAGGATCTCTCATCACTGAACGGGTACAGTAAGGTTATGGAATGGAATCCTCCTTATGTAAAATGGTTTGTCGGCGCAAAATACAACATTGTTAATGATGCACTGGACAGGCATGTAACTGATGGGAAAAAGGATAAGATAGCATACATATTTGAAGGAGAGCATGGTGATGTTAGAAAACTAACCTACAACGACCTGTATATTGAGGTAAACAAACTTGCAAACGCATTAAAAAATCTTGGTGTGAAAAAAGGTGACAGGATCAGCATTTATCTTCCAATGATACCTGAGCTGCCTATAGCCATGCTTGCATGTGCAAAGATTGGCGCAATACATTCTGTTGTTTTCTCAGGTTTCTCGGCACTGGCGTTCAGGAACAGGGTAAACGACTGCGAGTCAAAGATTGTTATCACATGTGATGGGTTTTACAGAAAAGGAAAAATAGTGGATTTGAAAAAACAGGCTGATGAGGCACTGGAAAATGCCCCAACTGTTGAGAATGTTATTGTTTACAAAAGAACAGGTAATGAGGTTGGATGGAACGAAAAGGATCACTGGTGGCATGAGATTGTGAAAGACATGCCAGAGACATGTGAGACGGAAAAAATTGATGCAAATGATCCATTGTACATTCTTTACACCTCAGGTACAACAGGAAAACCAAAAGGGATTATGCATGCACATGGTGGATACTCTGTCGGAACTGCTTCTACGCTCAACTGGGTTTTTGACTTAAAGGAAAATGATGTCTGGTGGTGCGCAGCGGATATAGGGTGGGTTACAGGACACAGCTACATTGTTTACGGGCCTCTAATCCTTGGTGTGACTTCAGTGATGTATGAGGGGGCACCCGATTATCCTGCGCCTGACAGATGGTGGTCCATAGTTGAGAAATACAAGGTATCAGTTCTCTACACATCACCGACAGCCATAAGATTGTTCATGAGGCATGGTGAGGAATGGGTTGAGAAGCATGATTTAAGCTCTCTACGTCTGCTTGGCTCTGTTGGCGAGCCCATAAATCCTGAGGCATGGATGTGGTACTACAAGTATATCGGCAGGGAAAAATGTCAGATAATGGATACATGGTGGCAGACAGAAACAGGCTCCTTTGTTATATCACCACTTCCCATAACACCATTGAAACCTGGTTCTGCTACAAAGCCACTACCTGGTTTCAGAGCAGAGGTTTATAATGAGGGGGGAAACCCTATTCTAAATGCGGGCGGCAACCTTGTTCTCCTTAACCCCTGGCCTGGGATGCTCAGAGGTCTTTATAAAGCACCTGATAAATACATGGAAACATACTGGAAAAAATTCCCAGACACATATCTGGCTGGTGATGTCGCAAGAAAGGATGATGACGGCTACTTCTGGGTGCAGGGAAGAGCTGATGATGTACTCAATGTTTCAGGACACAGGATAGGAAACTCAGAGGTTGAGTCAGCATTGGTCAGCCATCCCAAAACAGCAGAAGCAGCAGTAATCGGTAAGCCACATAAGGTGAAAGGGGAAAGCCTAATTGCATTTGTTGTTTTGAAAGAAGGTATTGAACCAAATGATGAACTCAGGATTGAGCTGCGCGACCATGTAGGTAAAGAAATAGGAAAAATAGCGCGTCCTGATGAAATCTGGTTTGTCAATGATGTCCCAAAAACAAGAAGCGGAAAAATAATGAGAAGGGTTATAAGAGCAAAGGCAATAGGCGCGCCAGTTGGTGATATATCCACACTTGCAAACCCTGAATCTGTTGAGGAAATAGGAAGGGCGAAATAAAGCCTCCTTTTTCTTTTTTTCGGGTAACTCTTATCTCTTGTTAACCCCTTTTACAAAATCATGCAATTATCAGATTTTGATTATCACCTCCCCAAACAGTTGATTGCACAATCAGGTTTTGAGCCACGGGATAATTCGAAATTGATGATAGTTAATGACAAAGTTGAGCAGGTCAGGTTTTACAACATTGTTGACTATCTGAATAAAGGGGATGTTGTTGTTTTGAATGATTCAAAGGTTATTCCTGCAAGAATAATCGGGAAAAAGGAAACAGGAGGAAAGGTTGAGGTTCTGATTATTAGAAAAATTAACAAGGATTATGAATGCCTTGTCAAAGGGAAAAACATCAAAGAAGGGACAAAACTGTTTTTTAAGAATGTCTCCGGAGCAGTAAAAAACAAAAAAGGATTTAAATATCTCATTGGTTTCGACAAGGAAATTAATCTTCAGAGTATGGGTGAGATGCCAACGCCACCATATATTAAAGAAAAACTCTTGGATCAATCTAGATACAACACTGTTTATGCAAGAAACAATGGCTCTATTGCTGCTCCGACAGCAGGTCTGCATTTCACAAAAAAACTGATTAAACAAATAGAGGATAAAGGTGTGAGAATTGCATATATAACACTGCATGTTGGTCCTGGAACATTTCTGCCAGTAAGAACTGAAAAGATTGAGGAGCATAAAATGGAAGAAGAATATTTCAAAATCGACAAAGAAAATGCTGAAATAATCAACAATGCAAAAAGGATTGTTAATGTTGGAACAACAGTTGTAAGGGCATTGGAAAGCAGTTGCGTAAATGGTAAAATAACATCAAATGAAGGCTGGACTGATTTGTTCATTTACCCAGGATACAAATTTAAATCAAGGATAAATTATCTATTAACGAATTTTCATTTACCAAAATCCACACTGTTTTTGCTTGTTTGCGCATTCGCCGGGAAAGAAAGAATATTCAAAGCATACAAAAATGCTATCCAGAACAGTTACAGGTTTTATTCTTTTGGAGACGCAATGATGATAAAAAGAGGCATCCACTCTGCTGACAGGAGACTATCATTTTAAAGGATTAAAAAATGTGAAGATTCTTTGAAGATGCGAAAAGTTTGGTGAAAATCACTCCATAACAATTTTGTTCTTCAGCATCTCAACAGCGCCAACGATATCCTCTGTATTCTTTGAACCTGCGCAGATAATTTTCCCTGACTGGAACAGTAGTGCTGTGACATTATTCGGTAGGCGCCATATTGCTGCAGGGAACTGCTCTGGCTCATATTCAATTTCAGTGTTTTCTATGGATATTTTTCTAAGATTGATTTTTGTGTTCAGGTCAGCTGATGCCACAATGTTCTGGATTTCAACAGGCTTTGACAATCTAACATTGATGCCTACATCCCTGAAACGCTTTGTCAGGTATCTTCCACTCTCCTTTGCGTCTTTTATGCTTCCCGCGCCGGTGCATACTACTGAGCCTGTTCCGTATATTAAAAATGACATTTTAGGTTTCTTGCTTCTTAACACAACAACCTTTTTCCGGAAAACATTCTTATTGCATGTTGATTCCTTTTTAAATGCTTTATGAAGTTTCTCTACATCCAGTTTTTTGTTTAACTTGAAGGTTGCAACAACATTTTTCACTGAAACCTCTTGCATCATTTCCTATAAATGTGTTTCTTGGTAATGTAATTTTCCATAATCGTTATATTAATTAAACACCAAGTTATTCTGTTTTTTATGCTCCTGTCAGATAAAGAAATTGTTGAAGCAGTTGTTAGAAAGCAACTCTCAATTGAACCTTTCAACAGGAAAAACCTCACGCCGAATGGTTATGATCTAACAATTGATGAGATAATGATTTCTAAAACAGGTGAAAAAATTAATGAGGGAAAAATAAAAATACCATCCATGGCACATTTTCTTGTTTCAACAAAAGAGTATGTGAAACTAATAAATGTTTCCGGCTCATTATGGATCAGGACAAGTTTTGCGCGCAAAGGCATAATTGGAAGCTTTGGGAAGGTTGATGTCGGCTTTGAAGGCAATTTAACACTTTCTGCTTTCAATGCAGGAAAGGAAATTGAACTTGGTATTGGTGAACGGTTTGCGCAACTCGTTTTTGAAAGGATAAAAAAACCAGAAATGCTTTATTTCCAGAGGTCCGGGAATTATATGGGGCAGAGAGGGGTAACACTGTAAGTATGAAAAATATGATTTGTATGATAAATTATAAATAGTATTTAACCTATTTTGGGTTATGTTTAAAGGCATAAAGTTTTATGGCAGTGTAACGGTTGGCGAGAGAGGGCAGGTTTCCCTGCCTGTTGAGTTAAGAAAAAAACAGGGAATAAAAACAGGCGATAAAATCCTTGTTCTTGGCAGGGATGAAAAGGATGCTGCATGTGTGTTCCTGATGAAAGGGGATATACTGAGTAAAATGATGGAAAGATTCAAGAACCTTGAAAGGATAATGAGAGAAGTAAAAAAATAAGAAGGAATGGTGATATAAATGCTGATGGAAAGGGTTGGGAAAAATGTATCAAAATATCCAAAAATGACAATTGTTGTTGTCATCGTAATAACGATGATTGCTATAGGTTGTATGCAAATATTTGGTATTGAACAGGAGTTTGCGGAAGAATCATTTATGCCTGAAATGGAGATTGTAAAAGCCTCTAACGAAATCTCTGAGGAATACACCGCTACATACAGTGTGTCAATACTCGTTAAATCAAAAAATGGTGATGTTCTAACTTCAGATGCTCTTGTAGAGATGCTTCGAGTTGAGAAGGCCATTATTAATGATTCTAATATTAAACCGACGCTAGAAAATCCCATAACGCCTTCGATTAACGTAAACTCAGTGGCAGATGTTATTGCACAAATGGCATTAGTTCAACAAAATGTAACTATGCCAACAATGGATCAGAAGATTTCTGCGATTCAGAACATGAACGACACTCAAGTAAAACAGCTTATAAGTGGGATATTAAGCTCAAATCAAACACCACCCCAGATCCAGGGAATGTTTTCGATGATGCTTACAAAGGATTTTGATCCTGCTAATGGTATTATTAAAGCAAAGGGCACAGTGATTCTGGTAAATCTAAATGCATCGATGGCTAAAGGTAGGGGTCATGGACCTACAACAGAAGAATCAGAACTCTCGGCATCAGAAAAAAGAATGGAAACTATTGTTGAAGATATTAAGCCAGAGTCTACCGAGATGAGGGTAATGGGTATGAGCTTGATTATGGATGAGATAATGGATGCCAATGATGCGTCTATGGCAATTCTATTGCCTCTTGCTTTTGGGTTGGTGATTGTTATATTAGCGATCATATATAGAAATGGTATGGATATGTTGTTTAGTCTTCTCGCACTAGGGTTTGCAATAATCTGGGTCTATGGATTCGGGTCTGCAATGGGTTATACATTCAACCCAATGACAACTGCGGTGCCTGTATTAATCGTTGGGCTCGGTATAGACTATGGTATACATATCACAATGCGATACCGTGAAGAAATCAGAACAGGCAAAAAAATTGAGCAATCTGTAACTATAACTATAATGTCTGTGGGAATGGCATTATTGCTCGCTACAGTAACAGCCGGGGTAGCATTTTTATCGATTTTAGCCTCACCCATAGCTCTTCTTGGTGAGTTTGGGGTTCTATGTGCTATTGGGATTATCGGTAGTTTTGTTATGATGACTACGTTCGTGCCTGCATGTAAACAACTTCAAGACCTTAAAAAATTGAAAAGGGGCAAAGCCCTAAGCAAAGGATTAGCAAGTAACAATTCAGCCAAAAGAAGAACAAGAGCAAAAAGTGCCGGTATAGCTATTCTTGATAAAACAATGAGTAGTGGTGCGATGGCTGCAGAACACCATCCAATACCTGTTATTATCGTGGTAGCTATGATCACAATTGCTGCTGGCGGTATGGCTTTACAATTAAAAACGACCTTTAATTTCGAGGATTTCCTACCTGAGGATTTGGAAATATCTAAAGACTTAGAATTCATGATGAACGAATTTGAGATACCAGGTGGTGAAGTTGAAAAAGTTAATATTTTAGTGAAAGGTGACATTGCAAACCCAGAACTACTGAGAGATATAAATGAAACTATAAAGAATATGAAGGATGATAAATCGGTGATAAAACACGCAGGTGAACCTGATGTTAAATCAATATTATCTCTTATGGCAGATTGGGCAACTAACTCAACTGAGTTTGGAATGCAAGATCCAAACTTTGATCCTGGGTTTGAGATGTCCTATAGTAATACGATGGCTATTGGTGGTGTACCAAAAAATGATGCTACAAAAGAAGATATTAAAGTTATATATAACTGGCTGTATTCAAATCCAAACTCCAAGAAAGCCGTTCAGTATATTTTACATAGAACCGATGATGGCAATTATGATGGTACAGTTTTACGAATTTCTGTTGATGTAGGAGCCGATGACGATGTGGCTATTGAGGGACTTCATAATGATTTAAAAGTAGATAAAAAACCGTTAGAGGATACTGCAGATAAATCAATAGTAACAGGTGGTGTCATTTTAACAAAAATAATCATGGATACATTAAATGATAGCCAAATCCGCTCATTGATAACCACAATTATTGCCTCTTTTATTATTCTGACTATTGTATTCTGGTTCAAGAAGCGGTCTTTAGTACTTGGAGCAATTACATTAACACCTGTAATATTCTGTGTTATATGGACTCTTGGAACAATGTATATAGCAAATATCCCACTTAACGTAATGACAATCATGATAACATCTTTAACCATTGGCCTGGGGATCACATATGGGATACATATCACACATAGGTTCTTAGAGGATATCGAACGACATGATACTATAGATGCCGCCTGTCGGAGTACAGTGAGTCATACAGGAACCGCATTATTCGGAGCGGCAGCAACGACCATAGCTGGTTTTGGGATACTTGTATTTGCGTTAATGCCACCTCTGCAACAGTTCGGGGGTATAACTGCGTTAACTATCCTGTACAGTTTCTTAGCGTCTGTCTTTATACTACCGACATTCCTTGTGCTATGGGCTAAATGGAGGAAAAAACATTATAGGCGATAACGCTTAATAAGTGAGAAAGATGAGAACAATATGGCTTAGAATGAGAATGGGTCTTTGCATTATGCTGATGTTTGCATTAATCTATGCGCTGTTGACAGTTATCATGTTTGCCACGGGTATGATTTCTCCTGTATTTTTTGCGTTACTGGCTTTTCTAATTGTTCTTGCCCAGTATTTCTTTGGCCCGAAAATTGTTGAAAAAACAATGAGGGTGAAATATGTTTCTAAATCAGAGCATCCAGGGCTTCATGCTATAGTAACTGATCTGGCAATGAGGGCGAACATACCAAAACCAAAAGTTGGTGTTTCTGAGATGCCAATAGCAAATGCTTTTGCTTTTGGCAAATCAAAAAAGGATGGCAGAGTTTGTGTAACATCAGAATTACTTAGAAGACTAAATGAGAAAGAATTAAGGGCTGTTTTAGGACATGAACTCTCACATATCAAACACAAAGACATTGTTGCTATCACAATGCTTTCAGTAATTCCTATGATTTGCTATTTTGTTTATATCTCCTTTTTCTGGTCATCCTTTTTTGGAGGAAGAAGATCAGGTGGAACAATGGCAATAGCACTTGCTGCATTCCTCACATACCTTCTTACAAACATGCTTGTTCTTTATGCATCCAGAGTCAGGGAATACTATGCAGACCAGGGGAGTGTTGAACTCACAAATGATGCACCTGCTCTTGCTTCCGCGTTGTACAGGATTAGCGTGGAAGATGCAAGGGTTGACAGAAGAACCTTGAAGAGGATTGAAGGTATGAAGGCTTTTTTTGCATCTGACCCTTCAAGAGCAAGAAAAGATTTAACTGATTTGCGTCAGGCTGATTTGAACATGGATGGGCATCTTGATAAATATGAGGTTGAGGCTTTTGCAAAAGAATCAAGGATCACATCAGCAGACAGAATCATGGAGATGTTTTCCTCACATCCTAACATTGTGAAAAGGATAAAAAGGTTACATGCAATCTCGTATTGAAAACAATTAATTGTTTAATAAATAATATTATTCTACTTGATGTTGCCAGAGAGTTTTTCCAGTGTTAGAACAAAGGAAACAGTGTTCACTTCCATTATTAGTTTCTATACGGCGTTCAGAATATACTATGTTTTTGTACGTATGTGTCTAATAAGATATTAACTTTTTAGACGTCTAATTTGTTAAAACATATTAGATGCCTAATGTTAGGGTGAGTTATGGATGTTTTGACTATGGGTCTTTCCTTTTTCTCAGCAGAATAGCACAAACACCAACCATTGCAACCAAGAATGCTGCTGACTCAAAGCCTGGTATGAAGCCTTCATCTTCCTTTTTTTCTGGCTCCTCAGCATCTGCTACTCCATCTTCTTCATCATCTGCACCTGCAACATTGTTAACAGTTACAGTCACGGAATCTATATTTGAGTAATCTGTTCCATCATATGGCCTAACATAAACAGTATGGCTACCATCTGCATATTCTGTTGTATCCCAGGATGCAGACCAAGATGTTGTGCCGCTAACCGTTAACTTGTTTGTAGCAAATGTGTTATCATCTATAGATACCTCGACACTCTGAACCGTACCATCAGTATCAAAGGATGTACCCTGAATAGTTATTGTTCCCGAGACTGTAATATCAGGGGATGGGAATGTTATAGATACTGTTGGGATATGATTTGGTGCAACGCCAGTCCAAGGCTCTGTAAGCCAAGGGTCGTAGAGCACATTTGAACTTACACGATTGTTACCCTCTTCTCCGGGTTTGCCCGCGTTAGCACCAGTTCCACCAGAGCCCCACCAGTTGTAGGTGGCATTTGCTAAATACTGAGGCTCAGAAGGCCCGTTGCCAATACCATAATCTGTAGTGTCATAAATATCGTTGTAATGAATTTCGTTGCTTGAGGATTTGTAGAGACTGATGCCGTTAAAAGTATTGTTGTAAATCTGGTTTCCTGTGATGTTGTTGTTTGAGGAATAGAAGAGATAGATGCCATAATAATTGTTGTAAATCTGGTTTGCAGAGATGGTGTTGTTGTTCGAGGAAGAGTAGAGCCCGATGCCATATTTATTGTTGTAAATCTGGTTCGCAGTTATTGTAGAATATGAGGTATTTGCCAAAAGCAAACCTTCCATATTATCTGTAAGTGTGAGATTCTTAACTAAAATATTACTACAGGATACGAGTCCAAGATAACCTACTTCAACGCCATCAAATACAAGGTCGTTCTGTTCTATTATGTAATAAATAGGTTTGCCATTGATTGTATTTGAAGTATCTATGTCTTGATAGAAATATGATATATCCCCGCCCAGGACACCAAAATTGTATGTATTGTTTTCAAGAATATTATTTTGTAAAATGTTGTTCGAGGAATCCCAGAGATAGATGCCCGTATAGATGCCTTCATCCTTGGTGTTGTTATAAATCTGGTTTGCAGAGATGGTGGTGTTGTTCGAGGAAGAGTAGAGCCCGATGCCATATTTATTGTTGTAAATCTGGTTCGCAGAGATGGTGTTGTTCGAGGAATACTGGAGATTAATGCTACCCCGAGAATTGTTGTAAATCTGGTTCGCGCTTATGATGTTGTCCGAGGAAGAGCCGAGAACGATGCCATTCCAATTGTTGTAAATCTGGTTTGAGATTATGGTGTTGTTTGAGGAAGAGTCGAGCCTGATGCCACGATAATTGTTATAAGAAATTACATTTCCTATTTTTCCGTTTTGAACATAAGAGAAACAGACACCATTACCACTATCGCCTCCATCATATACTACACAGTCTCTTATGATGAAATATGCATCAGTTTCTCCAATATAAATTCCAACTGCTGCTGTACTCGTGTTTATATCCCAATTCTCAATGATGTATGGATCACCTGCTGTTCCTGTCCCATTCGTGACACCATTTGCATCTGTGAAACCTGAGTTGCCGGAAATGTAGATTGGGTCGTGAGGTGTAAGCCCAGATTTAGACTGAGATGCAGATTTTATCCCCGCATCCTCAGTATTTACCTCTGCATCCATTGATGGATTCAAAAAACCAAACATTCCCCCTATCAACATTATCGCAAGCCAAACCACAATTATTTTCCTCATTTTCCGTTCACCAAATAAATAAAATGTTGTGGGCTAATATAAACCTTCCGAGTTTTTCTGCCTCCCCTGCATGGGTTTCTGCTGAACCGTCTAATAAGTTCAAACTTTTTAGACGCCCGTATATAATAACTCATTAACTTATTATACAGACAAATTACATGCGATTTCTGCTCCATATTGAGGTATTCCAAACCATTTTAAAAACCTAACCCTATCACCGGGTAGATGAAAAAGACATCACTGACTTTAACAAAGTTTATGGTTCCATGGATGCTTGGTGGAATTGTGGCCCTGATAATTTATCTCAGTGGCCCATATTATTACACAAGATTTGCTGCAGTAGCATCAACATTTTTCTTTGCTGTTGGCACAGGCGCAGTAACCTCTATATTGCTGGGTATCGCCCTTGATTTAAATCCTGTTCTTATCATAGGATTTATTGTCTTCTTAGAGGCAGATATTTCCCTATTCATTGCATGGAATTTTGATGTTCTGAAAGACACCCCACTTATTGGAAAAGTTTTGATGAAATATGAAACCAGGGCAAAAAGATTCATAAAGAAAAAAAGACTGGAAAGCGTTGAAATTATGGGGTTGATAGCCTTTGTACTTATCCCTTTTCATGGGACAGGCGCGGTGGGTGGTACAATTATTGGCAGAATCCTTGGTATGGGCTGGAAAAGGGCATGGTTATGTGTTACAATCGGATGCAGTGTGCGCACAATTATCATCACACTATCAGTATATTCTGGTTATATTAGCCTGAGTGGGATACTGCCATGATGCCCGCATCTAAATCTTTGATATCACCTGCATCAAGCAGAGTAAAATATCTTGTTAACTCTTTTTTATAATAATACCTCTATTATCAACAGCCCATAGATTATGTTTGCGTAAATGTCAAGGATTCTATAATTCTTTTTAATCAAAAATGTTAAATAAAATAGTGCTGTGAACACTAAAAATGGTAGAAAATACAGTCGAAACAGGAAAACTGGAAAAAGAACAAGAGGAAAAAGCATTATTAGCAACTTTGCCCAATTCTTTGATTTTTCTAAACCCAAAACACAAACAGTAGTTTTTAAATCCGCTTCTTTATCGCTTTTGTAATCTTCGAGATGATTTTTTAATTCCATTATTATTGAAAAATGAAAGATAGAAAGGCATACAAGATAATGAAATTGTGTCAATCCATGGTTAAATATTACTACAGGCAAAAGAAATAGAAGGATACCGAAAAATAAACCGTGGGTGATGAAATCTAATAAAAATCTCGATTTAAACCTTAAAGGTGGTGAGGAGTAGAAAAGAGATAACAAAGTTAATCCCAGATAAAACAAAAAAACTTTAAGTCCAAAAAATGTTGATAAAATTGTACCAGAAATAGCAAGAATTACAGAAAAAATCATGGCGTTTTTTAAACTTAATTCTCCCATAACTATGGGATTTTTCTTTGATCTGTCTAATTTGTCTTCTTTTATATCAAAACACTCATTTATCGAAAAACTGAAACCCAAATACAAGAAAATCATTAGATAAAATATGGAAATTTCTGTAAACGAATGCATGTATCCTTTAGAAAATATAAAACCAAAGGTTGCTACTAAAAAATATGCGAGCCAGTCTCTTATACGTAACAGACGAAGATATGGTAACGCCGCCATTACATAACCTCTTTGTAAACATCTATAATGTTCGGTTGCAACATCCTCAAACCTCATTCCCTTCCTAATGTCATTACATAATCTCTTTATAAACATTTATAATATTTTTTCCAACTATGTCCCATGAATATTTTTCTTCCACTCTTTTCCTTCCTTTTTTACCAAGTTTTTTCCTTAAATTTTCATCATCTAACAAAGTAATTATTGCATCTGACAGTTTTTTGGGGTTGCCTGGTTCAACGATAAGCCCGCAATCATGGATTACATCGGGTATGCCACCTACATTTGAACCTATCACAGGTGTCCCTGATGCCATTGCCTCAAGTAATGTTATGCCAAAGGATTCAGATGTGGTGGATGGGAGAACAAAAACATTGGATGATAAGTAAAGATTTGGAAGCAGACTGTCAGGGACATACCCTAAAAACCGTACATTCTCTTTTAACCCGAGTGTACTTGCATAGGAACTTAGAAATGTTTTCATTTTCCCTTTTCCACCTATTAACAGTAAAGCATCAGGATATTTCTTTACAACATGACTCATTGCCCTGATTAAAATGTGTACCCCTTTTTTTGGTACAAGACGCCCCATGTACAATATCGTTGGTCTCTTCTCCACATTTTCATTTTTGTTCTCAGGAGAAAACCTGTTAACATCAACACCATTTGGTATGACCCTAATTTTATTTTCATTTGCAAAATACTCTATGAATGTTTTTGCGGATTTGCTCACAGCAATGATTTTTTGGACCTTGTTTATTTGTAGTCTATATCTTGGGTAACCGTAACTAAGAGGACGCCACAGATACTCAGAATCAGGGAACAATGATACTGTGTGCGTTGTAAGAATGCTTGGTATATTGATTTTGTCAGCAACATGGATGCCTGTTAATGGCAAACGCGCAAACGCATGATGGCAGTGAACAATATCAAAATTTTTTTCAAGTATTTTTCTCATCTTTTTTGTTATGACTGGTGAAAGATTCAGTTTAAACACAGGGTCTTTCACCCCTGCCATCTCATAAACCTGGAGATTTAAATCCTTTTTTTCCTTCATCCTGTTTGTTATTATACTTACATCAATTTTGTTTTTTTTCAAAATGAGTGCGAGGTTCCTGACATGCCCTGCCACGCCACCATCATAGGTGTTGAACCATTCTGTTATTAGGGCAACATTCATAGATTATAATTGTTTAATGGGATGATATTACTTTCCATTTGACGAGAAAATTTATGAAATAAATTTTTGAGTGTATGCGACGGAAAAAAATGTTTTGCATTTTTCCTAACATTCTAGGAAAAATCTTTGATTTTTCCGTAGAAGGGAAAGTTATACTTTCTATACAACGAGAAAACTTTTTCAAAGAAATTAAAGAAAAGCCTTTTTGATCTATACAATAAGTAACCTTTAATATTTCAAACACCATTTTTTATTTTATGCCTGAAAGAAAAAGCGAAAAAAAGCCTGTAGAAAGAAAAATGAGAATACAGTGGAGAAGACACAAAACAGGGACAATAGGTGTGATTCTTGTTGCAATAATTGCCAGTCTTTTGATAACAATAGGGATATTTTCATTAAAAGAATCACCAGATATAGGTTACATATTCATGTTTTTCGGTGTTGTTCTTTTCTTTGGTGTTGGCTATGATATTTACAGGATGTATGGTTACTGAAAACTCGAATTTCTCATATTAATACAAATCTAACCATGATTGACCAACTACAATTATCTTACAGATAGGAAAAAAGTATACAATTAAATTAGATTATCTCCAATGAAAAATCAACAGATTTTACGGAATGAGCTAAATATCATTCCAAGTGAAATAATAAATGAAAGTTAGATTATCTCCAATGAGAAATCAATTGATTTAACTGAATGGGTCAACATTCCCAATGAGATGACATCTGCATAGCGCGTATATTCTGTTACATTTTCAGGTTTTATTCCGCCTGAAACCTCTATTTTTATGTTTTTGTTTATTTCCTTGATTTTTTTGTATGTGGTTTTTACATCCTCAGGATTAAAGTTGTCAAGCATGATGGTATCTGCACCCAATTTTGCTGCCTTTATTGCATCATTTATGTTTTCAACCTCAATCTCAACCGCCTTATTTGTTTTCTTCGCCCTTTTTATACACACCTCTATTGATCCGACAATTTTTATATGGTTATCCTTAATCAATATTTTATCATACAAACCATATCTATGACTGATTCCACCACCAGATATTACCGCTTTTTTCTCATAATACCTGAAACCCGGTGTTGTCTTTCGTGTAGCAGCTATTTTTATTTTAGGATTAATTTTTCTACATGACTCAACAATTTTGTTTGTCAGGGTTGCAATACCACTCATTCTGGATAAAAGATTTAACGCTGTACGCTCACCTGCAAGTATAGATTTTGCATTTCCTTTAACACCTAATATTGCAGTATTTTTCCTGATTTTATCCCCATCTTTCACATATGTTCTAACCTTCAGCCCAAGTTTTTCAAAAATGTTTTTTGCCTCCTCTAAACCTGCAAGAACACATTTTTCTTTTGAAAAAATTTTTCCTTCCGCTTTTTCATCTGACAGAAGCAGGTTTGATGTTATGTCACCATTACCGATGTCTTCTTCAAGGAATTTTTCAATCATCGTAAACTCCCCCTAACCCCTGACTACTTCTCCTCTTGCCTTTATCAAGAAATTTTTCAATATTCATCTTAAGTAGATTATTTTTTGAATGTTTAAAAGTTTGCTTTTTGCTCCAAATAAAAATCATAATCCTTTAAACCCTTTCCCAATTATATATATCTCAGAACTTGATTTTCTTGTTGCTTTTGGCCTATGCGCTTTAACATAATCAAACCTGTTTTTCACCTTCTCAAAATATTCTTTGAACATGTCTCCTTCAAAAATTTTAACAACAAAATTTCCGTTCCTTTTAAGAATTTTTTCAGCAAAACCTAATGCATTCTCACACAGGTAAACAGATCTGGCATGGTCAACAGAGTATGTGCCAGAAATATTTGGGCTCATATCAGATATTACAATATCTGCTTTTTTAACAAGTGAGGTTACTGTTTCAACAACATCCTTTTTTGTCAGATCCCCCCTGAAAAATTCAACACCTTCAACAGGCTCAATTGATTCAAGGTCTACACCAAAAACAAAACCATCACCAACCGCTTCCTTGGCAACCTGAGACCAGCCGCCAGGTGCAGCACCAAGGTCTACGACAACATCCCCCTTTTTTATTATCTTATATTTTTTGTTTATCTGCTTTAACTTGTATGCTGCCCTTGACCTGTAACCCTCTGATTTCGCCTGCCTGTAATAATGCTCCTTTTTATGCTCAGACTGCCATCTTTTTGTCATCAAATCCTGTAATGATTCTTATTCTTATATATCTTTTTAATAAGTGAAAAATTTGCTGTTGAAACCTGTTATTTTTCCTTCATCCTGACCTTCTCCAGTTCCTTTTTTATCTCTTTTACCTTTTCTTCGTTACCTAATTTCTTATAGATTTTGAGCGCATTCTCAAACTGCTTCTTCGCCTTTGTAATATCACCTTTATTTTTATACATCTTGCCATACCGGAAATAAATTTGTGAGAGTACCTCTAAGTGTTGTATTTTAGTTGCAATTTTTATCGCGATATGGTAGTGTTTTTCTGCGGATTCATAAAATTTTTTTCTGCCATGCACAATCCCATAATTAAGGTGGCAATAAGCAATCATCCTTTTTTCTCCAAGTTTCTCAAATATTTTAAGTGCGTCTTCTGTGGATTTTAGGCATTTATCTAACTCGTTGTTCTTGATATATCCCTCTCCTATATTACCCAAGCTGTAACCCAGGCTTCGTACATCGCCTATTTTCTCAGATAATTTTATGCCTTTCTTATACCAGGAAATAGCGGCATCTGCATCATTCAACTCACTATAACTTGTACCAATATTATTGTATGCTCGCGCAAGTGTGTATTTATCGCCAAATTTTTCAGCAATTTCTACGCTTTCTTTATATAATCCAATACTTTTTCGGTAATCACCCCTTAAATGATATATGTTACCCTTATCCATCAATGCTTCTCCATAAAGCGTGGTGTCCCCAATACTTTTTGAGAGTTTCTGGCATTTGTTGATATGGCGCATAGCAGTTGCAAGTTTACCTGTACGTAAATATAAACCACTCAGCCAGGCATGTGTGTCTGCAACGCCTTCAACACTATTATTTTCTTCAAAAATTTTTAATGCTTTTTTAAAATGGCTCATTGTTTCTTCATATATGCCTCTCTTGCTATATATTTTTCCAATTCCTATATGTGATTTTGCTATCTCCAGTAAGTTCTCCTTCAACAGTGTCTTTGTAAACTTTAATGGCGCTTGATAATATTTTAGCGCCTCATCCCATTTGCCTATATTATAACAGCATTCGGCTTTAAGGTTGCTAATTTTTATCAGTCCTGCAGCATCCAATCCTGATAAAACAATCAGAAACTCAGGTGCAAATCCTCTACTTATTATTCTATCACCATTATCAATTGCTAAACCTGCTGCTTTTTTATACCTATTTGCATGAATGTAATGGTATATTGCTTCAATTATCACATCCTCGTATTTTTGTTTTTCATAATATTTTGCCACAATTTTATGATACCCTGTTTTTTCTTTTTCACTCAGTCTCCTATAAAAAAATTCTCTAATAGTGTCATGCAGGTCATAGACATCACCGCTTCTTTGCATCAATGACTTATCCACCAAGTTATCCAGAGTGGTATAATCCATATCATTGATTATCGCCATGGATGGAAATGGGTATCTGAATACTGAGGATATTTCCAAAGCCTTTCTTTCCCTTGGTCCTAGTTTTTTTAATATCTCTTCCCTCAAAAATTCTTCTGCTTCTGCTTTTGTCTCAGGAGTAATCAACTTAAGCATTAACGGATGACCCTTTGTTACAAGATAAAGTCTTTCAAGGTCTTTTTCAATTTTCCTGTGTTTGAGTAGTTTTATGCTGCTTTCTTTATCTAAGTCTCCAATTACCGTTTCCATAATGTTTTTCTTTACAATCACATCTCTTCGATCGTAAAACCTTTGTATTGTTCTACTTATTATAATTGTTTTAACATCTGTTTCCAAATCTTTGAAAGAACGGAAGAAATCCACTATTTCCTTGTTTGCTTTCTGGAAATCATCAAAAACAAATAAAGCATTGATTCCTTTTAATTCTTCTTCAAGGAGTATGAGTATTTCCTCAACCCCCAGCATTTCCCCGCTAAGATAGTTTTCAAGTTTTCTTCTATCCATTTTTGACAGGAAACCAGAGATTTTTGTTAGTAAACCTCTTAGGGTGCTAAACTCAGTGAATCTGTGCCAGAAAATATTCATCTCCAGATTTTCTACGAATTTTGATAAAAGCGTGGTTTTGCCTATACCTGCAATGCCTTTAACACACAATATTTTTCTTTTTGATTTTATAAATTCTTTTATTTCCTTTAATTCTTTTCCCCTCCCTACAAAATATTGTATTTCAGGTCTTTTTTCTGAGTAGTCAATATATTTTTTAGGTGCGAACAGGAGTTTTAAATCGAGAAGGTTTTCTGGGGAGATATTTTTTAGGATATTTGTGTAACTTATTATTTCTCGTGATTCCATAGGTTTTAGTGCTCGCTTCTTACTGAGTTTTTTTAGATGCTCAATTAAATCTGAAATTTTAAAATCCTTTATTTTGTCTTTCTCTCTGACAGATATTACAAGTTGTCCTATATACTCTTCAATCTCTTTAGCTCGCATTATTCCTTCTGCTGTAAGGAAATAAAAATTCCTGAATCTGCCGGTGGCCTCTGCATATTGTCTTTTTTTCTCAAGCAGTCCCACCCTCATGAGATCTTTTGTTGCATATGAAACCAACGGCTGCGATAAGTCAGTTTTTTCTGTAATTCCCTCCATGGAAAATACTCTGGGAAATTTTTCTTTTATAGGTAACTGCTCTTTAATATTCTCATGAAGGTAAATAAGTATCTTTTCTTTGGCTGGAAGTTTAACCACCATATAAAGAACATTAATTACACAGAATATATCTTTTTTGTTTTACTGAGATTTATGGGATGAGAATAGGTGTAAAACATAATTCTCTGCTGCTTAACCTGGATATCACTCTAAATTTTATATTAGTTTTATATTTGAGGTAATGTTTATATATGATGGAAGTTAGTATATAAATTGGGTGAAAAATATGGGTAAAGGAATGAAGAAAATACTGGCAGTTGTTCTAATAGCCGTGCTAATAGTATCTGGTGCAGCATACTATCTGTTTAAAGCAAAGGGGTATGAAACAGGAACAGCAACCCTGAGCGATGTTTTAAACTCTAAATCAACAAGGAAAATAGGAAGCACATCTACTATTGTTTCAGATGAATCGCCATATTATGCTTTGATCGGAACACCAGCTGCATTATATTATGAGAAAACGACTACACCACCAACAGGTTTTGCTTTGAATGTTACAGCACCGTATGTGAACATAAGCGTAAACACACTTATACCAGGATCAGAGTGGATGGTGAGATATGCAAGCCCATTGCTTGCCGTAAACCCTGATACTCCTTCCAGAGGATGTATAAGGTTTTTAGATCAATACAACAATCCACCGGTGGTAACTATAGGTGATGTACCATCTACATTATCGTCAGATGAGAGGGAATGGGAGTCACCTACATCCGTTGCACTTGGTGTTAGTAAATCATTTGATGGCTCTATGAAAGATATGTCCTTAGATGTTGCAAAACATTTCTGGAAAAGCAGTGATGGTGTTATTCTCGTAAGGAATGACCAGGAGGGATACAACCAGGCTGTTGTTGCTGTAACACTTGCATCCTATGTTGATATACCCGTTATTGTAACAAATTCTGTGGATGAAGATGTTGCAAAAACACTTGATGGACTTGGCGTGAAATACTCAATTGTTTGTGGTGATATGAAAGGATACAAACTAACAAAACATTTCTCATCTGTTGAGGAAATACAGGACTGGACAATATCTGTTGTCAGGCAGAGACTTGGCGAAAATGATGTTAGTTATGTTACAATGGCAAACCCGAATGATATATATGATGTAAAAGGCGCAAACCCAATTACATACACCGAAACAGGTGAGATAGAGAATTCAGGAGCAAAAGCATATCCCGGCAGGCCTGAAATGGGTGAAGGACCCCCCTACTATTTTAATGTACCATACATGTATGCGAATGTGAAGATTGATGTAACAATGGATATATCAAATGAAGCATGGGGTGATGATTCAGGTGCAAGGGTTTATGTATTTGTTGGTGTTGACGGGGATGGTGGAGGATTGGATGAAACAAATGAAAATGATAAAATCCAGTTCTTTGGCGGTTCACCTGCATATGAGAACACAGGATATGAGGGTGGTGATCCAACAGGGGATGGAACTTACCTGAGTTCATTTGATGGAACACCAACATCTAAGTTTGCGCACTTCTACACAGAAATGCCCTTATTCAACGACAAAGGAGAACATTGCATACAACTTCTGGGGAAGATTCCGACTGATGATGGTGGAGGGCCTTTAAGCGATATGAAAACAACATACACATTAACAATAACTGTAGAAGAACTGGACTCATACATTTACCCAAGACTGCATGATGTTTCTTCTCTTGCACCATATCTGACAGCTTATAGAAAAGGCGTTGTTCTTGCAAAACCTGAGTATATGATATACAGCAACGAATATGTAAAGATAAAGGATTCCAGCAACCCTGCATCAAATTTGGAGCTTATTGAGCCCACAAACGACAGAGCAGGTGAAGTGAAAAAGGATTTAAACAACCTGCTTGGCAGAATTGCAGGAGGTATGCCTGTGGGAACAGACAGCGAAGTTATCGCACTGGCAAACTACTACGCATCAAAAAATGATAACGGAGACTACACATATCTTGGCATTATTGCAGACCCACAGATGATACCGCATTATTATTATCCCAGTAAAGGTTTAGGGGAGGATTCAATTGAAGGTTTGGAGGTTGCTGGTGATATTGCCTACTCTGACATTGATGCAGATTTGGATAATCCGCCATACTCTTTGAATGAGAGAGACCCTGTGTTTGATCTTGCGGATGGAAGAATAACCAGTTTTGATGTTCAGGATGTGAGTGCATTACTTTGCAGAACATTTTTCTACTTGGAGATTATTGAAAACATGGCAGGACCTGAAAACGGTGCCGCTGGTTCAGGGTTGGGCGACTACTGGAAGAACTCTGCATTTTCAGCCATTGGCACTGAACCGCCTGTTGGTGCAACAATAAGTGCCGCAAAAAAACTTGGCATGATGTGGGGGGAGGCAGGCTTCAAGGTTGGGGATGTTGCATGGAGCCCTGCATCAGGCTCAGAATCATCACGACAGGGGGCAGCATGGTATTATGAGTCAGCAAACTTTGTTTACATATGTTCACACGGATTCTTTTACTGGTATGTTCCAACAGGCATAAGAACCTACTATTACAGGGAAACAGGTGCAGGTGGGGCATTTGATGTCGCACATGTGAAACTCATGAATTTTGGTCCATCTGTACTATGGACAGACTCATGTGTAACAGGCAGAATAGATGGTCTGCAAATGTATAACTGTCTCTCCAATGCATTTCTACATGCTGGCTTCAACTGCTACTTTGGAGGAACCCGTTCCATGTGGGGTACACTCTATCCTATGCCAGATACATACTCTGGTGAAAAGTTTGGCTCTCTGATGGCAATCTATTTGTACGGCTATATGACCGGGTATATGTGGGAGGGTCAGAGCATCCAGCCTGCCTCTACCGAGGATGCCAGTACAGGTGTTGCACTGATGCTTGCAAAAAACTATTTTGTTGTAACACAGGGAACAGACGGGGCTGGTGAAAATGATGACACAATAGAAGAGGTAATATTGCATGGCGACCCGGCATTCAATCCTTATGAGCCAAACCATGAAGGCATGGGCGCCTAAAGCATTTCCAAAGCATTTTTACATAGGATGAGCATGCATATTTATGCGCATCCTGATATTTGGTGCTGGTGGAATAGGCTCATTGTTCGGTGGAATATTATCCCGGAAATATGATGTAACATTACTTGGAAGAAAACCGCATATGGATAAAATAAAAAGCCATGGTCTAAAAGTTACTGGTAAAACAAACAATGTTTTTTATCCGAAAACAGCAACAAAAATATTAGAAAAATATGATTTGATTATTCTCACAACAAAAGCATATGATACAAAGAAAAGCATGGAAATACTGAAACCCATTATTAATAGTAATACTATTATTTTGTGCCTTCAGAATGGTCTTGGTAATGAGGAAATCATAATGAATTCTATTCGTCTTTCCAAAGGATGCGACGGAAAACGCCTTTGGCATTTTCCTAGCATCTCTGGAAAAGTCAAAGACTTTTCCAGAAGATGCGACGGAAAAATAGATGTTTTTTCTGGTATCCTTGGAAAATCTTACAGATTTTCCAAAGGAAATATAGGGGTGTTAAGAGGCATCACGAATCATGGCGTTATATTCAACAAATTAGGTGAAATCTATC
>JAUWIS010000154.1 GCA_030605245.1 Methanobacteriota archaeon
ATGTTTTTCTACTGCCTGCTGTAAGGAAAATGGCAGGGTTGCAGGTTAAAAAAGAAGAAATTGTCAAAGTAAAACTTTCAAGGCGGATGGTTTCAACACTTGGAAGAAGACAGTTCCTCACTGTGAAAATAGAAAACAACAAAGCAGTGCCTGTTTTCAAAGAATCAGGCGCGATAACAAGCATGGCAAACGCTGACGGCTATGTTGAGATACCTGAGAATGTTGACCTGATTGAGAAGGATGAAAATGTTGATGTGAAGTTGTTTTAATGTGAAAATGTAAGACATATAAATCCCTCATTTTTAGAGCATACTTTTTTATATGCACAAATCGTTATGCTTTTTCAAGCATAAGGTGATAAGATGAACAGGAAAATGTATATTGGCATAACGATAGTGATTGCATTACTAATGATAGGAACAGGTTATTACTATTTTTTTATCCATGAAAACAAAACAAAACTTACTGTAATGCATGCAGGCAGTCTAACATTACCATTTGATTATTTAGAAAACAGATTTGAAGAAAGCAATCAGGAAATAAATATTCAGAGAGAGAGCGGGGGTAGTGCAAAACTTGTAAGAAGTATTATAGATCTGGATAAAAAATGTGATGTGATTGCTGTTGCTGACTACTCATTGATTAAAAATGAACTTGTTCCGGATTATGCGTCCTGGTACATAAACTTTGCAAGAAACAGAATGGTGCTCGCATATACTGATAACAGCAGATATAGTAGTGAGATTAATGATACAAACTGGCATGAAATTCTTGGAAGGGATGATGTTGTTTTTGGTTTTTCAAACCCAAATGATGACCCTTGTGGATACAGGGCATTAATGGTGATTCAACTTGCAGAAATCTATTATAATGATTCTGAGATTTTTGATAATTTAATAGTGAAGAACACCGATATTACTGTAAGTGAAAACAACGGTACATATACTACAGTGTGTCCTGAGAGCATAGCGCCAAACGAAAAGGTATCTGTCAGAACAAAATCTGTTGATCTTATATATCTTCTCCAGAGCAACGACCTTGATTATGCTTTTGAGTACAGGTCTGTTGCAGTGCAACATAATCTAAAATTTTTAGAGCTGCCGGAACAAATTGATCTCAGTAACGTATCATATGAGGATATATACAAGAAGGTGAAGGTAAGTAGGTTTCCAGATCAAACATCAACCGGAAAGCCCATTGTTTATGGTATTACTATACCAGAAAATGCAGAGCATAAGGACATGGCGATAAAATTTGTTAAATTCCTGCTTGAGGAATACAGAAGCGGAAATATGGACAAATTTGGTCAGCCTGCCATAGTTCCCGCGAAAACAAATGGTATTAATGTATTACCAGATGAGTTAAAGGAATACTGTGTTGAATGAGGGCTGCAATGCCATGTGAAAACAAACAGCATTAATGTATTACCCCAGTAGATTAAAGAAATACCGTATTGAGTAAGGGTTGCAATTCCTGCAAAGACAAACATTAATGTATTAATATGTCGGTTTAAAGGGCAGTGGTTGAATAATATGAGAAAAATAGAGTTTACAACAATATTCTTTGCATTGATGGGCTTTTTTATTTTATTGTTTATCATTCTGCCTGTTTTATCACTTCTTTTCTCAGAAAGCCCTGAAACATTGTTTGAGACAGCAAAAAATCCTGTTGTTGTTAATGCAATATTCCTAAGCTGCTACACAGCATTTCTTGCAACACTTATTGCATTAATATTTGGTGTTCCACTTGCATATGTTCTGGCAAGAAAAAATTTTCCAGGGAAAAATGTTGTTAATGCAATAATAGATATTCCAATAGTAATACCTCATACTGTTGCAGGCATAGCACTTCTCACTGTTTTTAGCTCAAACGGAATAGTTGGCGGAAATGTTGGGATAAGATTTGTAGATGCCATCCCGGGTATTGTTGTCGCGATGCTCTTTGTTTCAGCACCTTTTCTTATAAACTCTGCGCGTGAAGGATTTGAATCAGTGGATCCAAAGCTTGAGAATGTTTCAAGAAGTCTGGGCGCATCCCCACTCAAAACATTCTTCAAAATAAGCTTTCCACTTGCATCAAGAAATATTCTTACAGGTTCAATAATGACATGGGCACGAGCCATTAGTGAGTTTGGAGCAGTAATCATAATTGCATACTATCCTATGATTGCACCAACACTTATCTGGGACCGGCTGAGTTATGGTATTAATTATTCAAGACCTGTTGCAGTAATCCTGATTCTTATATGCCTTACTGTGTTCATTGCTTTAAGAATAATCTCAGGGAGGAATCATGATAAAACTTGAGAATGTTTCAAAAAAATGGGGAAATTTCTCAATACAAAATGTGAATCTTGGGATAAAAAACAATGAATATTTTGTGATCCTTGGGCCAACAGGTGCTGGAAAAACACTGCTTCTTGAAACAATAGCAGGTTTTCATTACCCTGATAACGGAAAAATAATGATTGACAACAATAATATCACATTTCTTCCCCCTGAGAAAAGAGGCATAGGTTTTGTTTACCAGGAATACATGCTTTTTCCTCATTACACCGTTTTTGAGAACATAGCATACGGATTAAGGATAAGAGGAATAAAGAATGCTGAAGAACAAATTGAGAAAATGGCGGATTTGGTTAATGTCAGGCATCTTTTACACAGGTATCCATCTACATTAAGCGGCGGTGAGAAACAGAGGGTTGCTGTTGCAAGGGCATTAATTATTAAACCAGGGATCCTTTTGATGGATGAGCCGTTATCCGCGCTTGACGCGTTAACACAAAAAAAACTCAGGGATGAATTAAAAAAAATCCATTCTGAAACAGGCGTGACAACAATACATGTTACACATGATCAGGAAGAAGCTTTGGTCTTGGGTGACAGGATAGGGATAATGGATAAAGGAAAAATTGTTCAGACA
>JAUWIS010000031.1 GCA_030605245.1 Methanobacteriota archaeon
CTATGATGCTCACTATTTTTCTTACATTTATGTCCACATCTACAATCTTTCTTTCAATAACCTCTGGTATTTCAGTTTCATGAAATTCTGCTATAACAGTTTTAAGAGCTTCCTTTTTCATAGGGCTGTATAGGGCACCAAAGTATTTAAATTTTGGTGTCCTTTAGGGAGCCAAATACAGTGGAGGAAAAATTTGCTATCAAATATGCAGGATTATGATTTTTGGGTGCTGTTCTTGGCATGGGTTTTGAAGCTGTGTTTTTATTTCCCACTTTTTGTTTTGGATGAGCAAAGATGCCTATGAATACCCTTCAAGTCAAAACAGTAGCAGTCTTTTGTTCTTTTTTTGAATGATTTAGCAAAAATTATATAGTGCTCTTTTCTTTTGTCTTTATTCCAGTCAACAAATTTAGATTTTTCTTTTAATTCCTGCAAAATTTCCTCTGCATTAATATCATCTTTCCATTTGCATTCACCAAACAGGATTTCTTTCGCATTTTTATTTAATGCTACTATGTCAATCTCATATACATTTTTTCCTTTTTCTCCTTTAAACTTCCCCCATTGCCTGCCTATTTCATCAAATTCAAATATTGGTCGGGATGATAAGAACTGCCTACAAAATACTTCAAATTGTCTTCCAACATAAGTATTTATATCCCTCTTTTTTTGTTCTATAAAACTTTTCTTTCTAGATTTATATGCTGAGAGATTTTTATAAAAAAGACTAAACCAAAAATTCATTATCGGGTTTTTTATTACAAAAATTTTTTTGTTTCCAATTACCTGTTTTTCCTGTGAAATAATCTCAAAGTAATAAAGCAGTTCATTTAGGTATCTCGTAATTTTACTTTCTTTTTTTGATAAAAATGAGGATATTTTACTTATTGTATTCTCACCATTGGCTATCGCAGTCAAAATATCATAATAACGCCCTTTTCTCTTTCCAAATTCCAAAGCAAGAATCCTTTCAACTTCATCTTCAAGAACCGCATTTTCTCTTAGAAAGAATTCTTTCAGAATGACTTCAAATTTTTTTCCTTCCAGGTTTTCATCTTCTATAGCTGTATAGTATTTTGGAAAACCACCAAAAATGGAGTAAAGCTTAATTATTTCTTCAATATTTTTTATATTCAATTCCTTACACATCTCAATTACTGAGGATTGATTTAAGGGCTTAAGAAACAATTTCCTTTTCACTCTTCCATACAATGGCTCCTTATTATCATAAAAGATTTTTTTTATTAAACCAATAGTAGAACCAGAAAAAATTAATAAAAGATTTTTCTTTTTTTCATTTAAATCAATATATTTCTGTAATGTTCCATATACCGATTTATCAATCTCATTAAAATTTTGAAACTCATCAAAGGCAACTGTTCCTTCATATCTCTCAAAAAGTGTTTTGAAGAAAGAATCCCAATCAGTAAGACTTTCCAGATCTGTGATTATCTTATTTTCTTTTAATATCCCCTCAAATTCTCTAAGGAGGGATGAGGATGATTTATTTTTTGTTATAAAAAAATATAATCCCCCTTTTATTGATTCTTGTATTAACCTACTTTTCCCTATTCTTCTCAGACCATAAACAACCAAACTAAAAAGTTTCCTTTTTGAGAGCCGGTAGCTTTCTTCTATAATAATTATTGCAGTTCTTTTTTTCTATTTATAAATCTCATACAGTTAGTGTATAATACAGTAAGTGTATATAAATTTTTGGATTTGGGGTTTTGGTAAGGAAGCGATGATTAGGATAATGGGAAAGAACCCAGAGGATGCGACGGAAAAGTGCGAAGCACTTTTCCTAACATCTTCGGAATTTGCAAAGCAAATTCCGTAAGATGTTATTGGTAAGTTAAAGGCTTTTTTCTAAATCCTTCAAATTAAACAGATAAATATTCTCTAAAAAATTTAATTCTTTTTTTTATCAGCAAATAGAGGGGATATAATTAGTCTAATCTTCTTACAACTTTTTAAGATTTCTGTTTCTTTGTTTTACCTTTACTGTTCCAGTCTTTCAACTTTGGAATCTTTCCTTTATCCTGCATATAAAATACAACCGCAAGGACTCCAAAGAAAACTGTTGCCCCTATCAAAACATACAAAGGCCACAAGGGTATCGGCTCCCTGACTGTGAAAGAGGTTTCTGGGATTATTCCTGAACACCCAAGTGGCAGGTTGGTTGTATTTAGTTGATAATTCATCAGCTCCTCATCAGAAAAGTATCCTATGGATTGCATCATGTAGGATACATCATCCAGATAAAACTCTATGTTCATTCTAACAAGATATGTGCCCTGCAGTGTTTCTTTTGATGTTGAAATTACAAGGGAAATTTTGGCAGGGTCATTAATGTTTATTGTCCCTAAGTTTTTGATAGCAATTTGACCATTACTTATTTCAAACACCGGCGGACTTGATACTTCATTTATGTTTTTTGATTCCTCCTCAGTAACGTATTTGTATATCTCTACGGTTAGAAACACGTTTTCCATTGTTTTGTTGTAATTGTTTTCTATTGTAAAACAAAGTTCACCTGATTCATCGGGTTTTATGGTTGGTGTATGAAAGTTGCCGAAATCTACATTACAAAGAGCAGATGATGAAAACAGTGAAAATATTGTTATTCCAAGAATGATGAGTTTGATTTTCATTTTTTCACCTTTTTTTTCTGAGCAGTATGATTGTTACTATTGCAAAAACACATAAAATCATGACTGCATAAATCACTGATGCTGAGGGCCATGCCTCTGCTTTTTTTTCTTCTACAAACAGCATTTTTGCAACAGAATTTGTTTCATTCGATTCATCTATTCTGTTTTCAGGGTCAACAAAAACTGAAATAACATGTTCGCCTTTTACTGCTTTCCATTCAAAGGTCAGAGTTTTTCGTTCACCTGATTTTAGCAAAGAAATATTTTTTTCACCAATCACAATGTTGTCAACAGTAAACAAAACATTAACATCATATGCATCCTGATTTCCTTTATTTGAAATATTCACAGAGAAAACAAGATTATCACCTTCCTTTGGATTAGAGACAGAAACATTGATTCCGGATACTGCAAGGTCAGGTTTTTTTTCAGACAACCATCCAAGAACAGTTTCAATGATTTCGTTTTTGTCATTTTCATTTGGGATAAATGAGAAATCAAATGCAAAGAAAACAACCCTGTAAACACCAGAATATCCTATAGCGGAATAATTGTTTTTTCCATAAAAAACTCCGAATGAGTCATTATCTGGCATGACATCATCTGCAAAATCCTCAGATGAAGGATTTGTGACATAATTAGCATTATCAAAAACAGGATTCATCCCAATCAAAGGATTTGGAATACCTACATCCTCATCAGCAGAATCAACACGCAGATACTTTTTCACAAAATCATTACTATTATTATATATATCATGTAGGATGTCCTGACCAATGAGGAAAAGATTTCCACCATTTTCAAGATACATGATGATGTTTTCCTGATCATCTCCTGTTAATGTGTTTTCCCACTCCTTGCCGGTGTCCCATATTACAGCATCATATTTTTCCATCACGGTTGCATTTGGACCGTTTAGCTCAACATCGAAAACATCATAATAATAGAATGTAGAATTCAAAATATTTTCAAGACTGCTTTCACAGTCGTTTACAAGGAGTACTGAATACGGCAAAGAAACTTTTGCAACAAGCAAGATAGAATCAGTCACACCATTCTGTGATTTTCCAAAAAACCCAATAGTGTAATCACCCATCACTGTATTAGATGGACAGGTAACTGTTAATGTTATATTTTTTGTTTCATTTGCACCAATGATTATGGTTTTGTTAAATGATGCCTCCCATCTCAAAGGTGCATCTATTGTGAAATTAACTGTTATATTATGATTGTAATTGTTTTTCACGCTGATGGTATAATCTGTTGAATTCCCAGGTGCTATCCTGGAAACATTGTTGACACAGGTGAGCATTTCTTCTCCTTTAATGAACCATGCTACAACCCTGTTCACAACTTCATTTCTATCATTTTCATTCTGAATATATGAAAAATCAAATGCAAAGAAAACAACATCATAGATGCCTGAGTATCTGATGGCAGAGTAATTGTTTTTACCATAGAATATTCCAAATGAGTCACCATCAGGTGTGATGGAATCTGCAAACCAATTTTCTGTTACAGGAAAATCAACCCCGTCACCAATAGGATCCCCTGATACGCCTATAAGTCTATTAATACCTGTATTTTGCTCACAGCCCGCCACATGCAAATAGTCAACTACAAAATCATTCAACCCTGTTTCATCCAAAACATCCTGACCAATTAACCAAAGACTTCCTCCTTTATCAAGATAATTTGAAAGATTTTGCTGCTCAGACAAACTAATTGTGTTAAACCATGATTTACCGCAGTACCAGATTACAAGATTATAATCACACAAAAAAATCCTGGAAAGATTTGCTATGTCGTAATTATAGAATGTATCATTAAGCGCATCCCTTAACATTTGTGACATCTCCTTTTCTACAAGCAGTATCTTTGTTGGTCTCACAACCCTAACAGTAATATTAATTAAAACATTTTTGCCATAAAATGCTGCTGTAATATTAACAGGATAGTTTCCATAGGTGAAATTAAACGGCGCATGAACAAGCAAACTTATGTTTTTGCTTTCCCCTATTGAAAGAAAAACAGGGCTTTCAATGTCTACCAAAACAGAAGAAACACTCAAATTCACATACCCTTCATTTTCACCTATGTTTCTTAATTCTATTGATGTCTCAGTTCTTTCCCCTACTGGTACAACAATAGTTTTTTCTTCAGCGTTTATTTCAATATCATAAGATTCTTTTACTGTCATGGTGAGCACCAAAACTTGTGATTCAGTACTGCTTTCACCAAAAATAAGGATAAAATACTCTTTGATTCCTGCATCCTCTGGCACATAAATGAAAAATGTAACAGATTTGGTTTCGTTTTGTTTGAGAGTAATATTGTTTACCGAGTTGGCCTGGTAAATAAATGAATAATTCCAGCCGGAGGAAATGACTGCGCTGAACTCTATTGTATCATCACTACCAAGGTTTGTAACACTTATTTCGAATGGCCTTTCTTCCCCAGGGGCAATAACACAGACCTTATCCAGACATTCCAAAACCAGGTTATCTCCCTTTTCTGCATTCACCTCTGTAGGGAAAACTGGGAGAAGCATACATGATATAATAAGTAATACCAATGTTTTCATTATTCTTGGTTTTATTTTCATCAAAATAGAATAGTATAGTTGGTATAAAAGGTTTAGGTTGGTGAAACAACACTCAATATCTTCCTATATATCTCTGATAAATCCTGCCTGAACACTGCACCAAACACTACAACAAATACTGCTGTTGAAATAGCCGTTGGGAAGAAGGGTAACATACGTTTGACTAGGAGTGCAACTGCAAGGATTGAAAGTGAAAAAAGCAGGATTTGTGAGAATTTTTTTAAATTTAGATTAAAATACTTTTGTGCATAGTATATTGGTATGGAGGATGTTACTATTGTACTAATCATGAATCCTGTGGCTGTGCCGACTATACCGTACTTTGGGATTAGAAATGGCCATAAAACAAGACAGGAAATAAGACCTAGGACACCTGCTGTATTTGGTATTTTAACATATTTTGTACCCGAAAGTGAATTTACTGCTGGTATAGCAACTATTGTAACACAAGCACTAAGAATTAAAATCTGTAGCGTAAGACTTGCATTAGCATACTCTGAACCAAAAAGAAGTTGCAGAATGTTTTTGCTTAGGAAAATTGCTATCCCGCCTAAAAATAGTATTGTAACGGTAAGCCATTTCGTAGATTGATTTAACATTTTGGTGATACTCCCATAATCATTTTTCCCATAATGATATGAGAATGAAGGAAATAATGCAAGACCCATTGCCCTAGGAATAAGATAAAGTGCTGTTAAAAAAGAAAATGCTGCAGCATAATAACCAACATACTCGGTACTTACATACATACCGCTTAATACCATGCTCAGCCTCATTCTGCTCGTGCTGGCAAACGTACCGATAAAGGATATTGATGCAAATGTCATTATTTTCTTAGTAAGACCTTTTTGTTTATTTTTCACAGGTTTAAAATAATCGATGAAATCAGCGGTTGAAAGTATTGTAAATATCAAGTAAAGCAATACGAAAGGCAGTATCAACCAGCATCTCAGGTAGAACACAACAACACCCAATACCATGAAAAAAACCACATCTGCTATTATTTCATTTTTGAGATATTTTTTAACTTTGTTAACACCATAATATGAGTTTTTGTACAAAGTATAAAAGGCATATAATGGAATAAGTGGTGTGGCAAGTAAAAACAGTTTTCTTTTAACGCCGATTATATTTGAGATAGGAGCGCTCAAAACTACAGCAAAAAGAAAGAGCAGTATAGACAGTATGAGAACGAATCTGAACGTGGTCTGAAATGAGAGTTTGGCACCGTTGGTATTCCCTTTTCCCAAGTATTCAGCAAGATGCTTTGTAGCAGCAGGACCAAGACCTATGGCGGCTACAAATGATAGAAGAAGTGCTGTTGAAATTACAAGATTAAGACTTCCGAGTGTAGCGGCATCAAATTCCTTGGCAATTACTATATTAAAAATCAGGTTGGTTGTGCCTAAAAAAATTAAGGCGATTACTGTCATCATTGTGTTTTTGAAAATAGATGGCTTCAAATTAATCACCATGGAATATACCAGATACTTTCTCTTCCATTATCATAAACTTTATGACCACTTTGATGCAACGAACTATAAAAATTAGAATCACTCAACTCATCGAAATAAAAATATTTACCAGGAATTCTGTTATCCTCCACAGCATAATGCACATGATATTTTGAAAGTATTTCTTTTGACTGCTCAGATTCATAATTTTCAGACATTAATGTAGTATAATCATTTCTGACTATTTCTATCTGCTCTGTATTAAACAGATAGTTTGTCTTCAATGACAGTTCATACAAATTTATTGGTGTGACATTTAACTCATCGGTGTTTATAAATCCGTATATTAATAGGTTGTTTTCCTGGGCAAATCCTGCGCTTGGCAAGCATGGTTTACTGGATAACGCTTGTAGTCTTCTCGCCAAAAGTTTGTCATTACAGATAAAGGAACTGCTTCCAAAATGTGTTTTCATAAACATGGCAGTAGAGTATGTTTCTTCTGTAGTATAATATCCTTCAAGATATCCTGCAGGGTTTTCCTCAAATGAAGGTGTTTCTCTCCAATGGCTAACCATAGCCGATGCAAAACCCACGGAAATAAATATTACCGTTACAAGGATAGCAACACTCATTTTTTTGTTTTCTTTAATTAAATCAAACAAAAGAATTGCACCAAACCCTGCAAAAAAACACAGCAAAACAGGAATAAATCCTCTGATATACTCTCTTGCGGGCAGGAACGGTATAACAAAGAGCAAGGCTAATATAAAAAAGCTTTCAGTGAATGTTTTTTCCTTTTTTCCAAGTAGATAGACCAGCCCAACAAATCCGAAAAGACTTACAATAATACCTGCACCACTACTAAGCGCTGCCGCTGCGTTTAACAACAAAGTCATGGGTGTCGTGCCCTCAAATATTCCTGGACTATATTGTTCTTGCAGAGAAGCCACGATTATAAGACCGTATATTAAAAAGGGGAGTAAAAATCTTACACGTTCTGGAATACGGGAAAGGATTTTTTTACCATTGTTACTGAAAAGAAAATTCGCACATACACATGCTATAAGAATTGATGATAGAAAAACAGCGGTTCTATGAATGAGTGGCGCAATAACCAGCAAAACGATTAATAAAACGAAGAATTTCCATTTGTTATTTTCTTTTTTTCTCAGTTTCAAAAGTATAAAGAAAAGCAATGGTACCAACACTATTAATAGGTACCTGCTTGTAACGGACCATATTGATACATTTAGTAAACGTGGTACTGTTAAAAATGCTAAGGTTGTAAAAAATGCAAAGAAACCATTCTTTTTTATTTGTAAAGACAGGGAATATACTGTTAAAAC